>NZ_JAUBOX010000160.1:0-6256 GCF_036700445.1 Microcoleus sp. T3_B1 | reverse complement strand
GGAGTTGTCGGAGTTGTCGGAGTTGTCGGAGTTGTCGGAGTTGTCGGAGTTGTCGGAGTTGTCGGAGTTGTCGGAGTTGTCGGAGTTGTCGGAGTTGTCGGAGTTGTCGGAGTTGTCGGAGTTGTCGGAGTTGTCGGAGTTGTCGGAGTTGTCGGAGTTGTCGGAGTTGTCGGAGTTGTCGGAGTTGTCGGAGTTGTCGGAGTGAAAACCGAGGGAATGACACTACGAGGCAGGTTGCCGACGTTTTGGAAGTCGCCGCTCTCAGGCAAGTAAAAGTCTTCAATGGTCAAATCAAGTCTTGATTCTAGCTTGCCGTCGGCGTTGAGGTCGATCAGCAAATTGTTACCTATTCTGTCCATCCCGTTCTGCCCGTCTGCGGGGAGGGTGTTTGTCAGGGTGGCGTTGTTGAGGATTAAATTATTGGCGACACCACCAATATTTTTAATTTTGCTGCCTCTGGCTGTCCTGGCATCGAGGATGTAAGTAGTGTCTCCCGTGCTTCCCACTAGGGAGTCGCTACCGGGGATGAGGGTGTCGTCGCCATCAAAGCTGAAGCCGATGAGGGTGTCGCCGCTACCGGAGGCGACGAGGGTGTCGTTGCCGCGGCCGCCCCAGAGGGTGTTGGCTACTTCGTTGCCGACTATTGAGTCATCTCCTGCGCCAGCAAAGGCATTTTCGATGATGCTGCCGTCGGCGATGGTGAGGGTTTGAGCAACGAGTTTGTCGCCTGTAACTGTGCGGCCTGGTAGCCTACTTTCTCCTTTGGGCGCTAGGTCGATAATAACGTTGTCAGTGATGGCGGCAACGTTGATGATGTCGTTGCCTTTGTTTTCGGGGTCGGTGAGAGTTGCGCGATTGCTCTGATTTGGTTCTTTAATGGTACTCGCGAACTCGTTGGTATAGATGTAGGTGTTGTCGTCAATTAACTCGTCGCCGTACAGCCGTAAAGTTGCGCCTTTGAGTACGCCGGTATTTTTGCCGCTGGTGTCATTTTGACCGGTATTTTGGGGGTCGTTTTTATCGCTATTATCGGAAATGTTCAGCGTCCAATCGCCAAGGCCGGTTTCTCCCCAGTGGCGGGCGCTGCTGAAGGTGTAGTTAACGGTTGTGCCTTTGAAACCGTTGTCTTCTATTTTAGGGGCCTTGGTGTAGTAAGGGACACGATCGAGAATTATACTCTCGGTCTTATCGGGAGATGTCAGCTTGACTACTAAGTCTTGAAATTGACCGTGCTCGATATCCAAATCTAGTTCGATTTTGTCGATGTTGATGCCTGAACCGAACTTGAATATTCCAGTAATACCTTTGGAATCATTGTTGGGAATGTTTAACGGTGTTTTCTGATTTTCTGGCAGGGTCAAATTGGCAAGTTGAGATTCCTCAGTTTCCGCAGTTGCTGCTTTATCTTTGGCAGGTCCAGATCGAAATTGCCAAGTTTCAGCCAAACGCACTGCTGCTGTGGCATCGACTAATCCGAAGCCGTAGTCGTGATTGACGTGGAGCCCGCCGCCGTTCCAGTTTTTAGCGCCGTTAAATTTCCACGTGTCTTTACCGATGATTTGGTCAGCCTTGTCGTTATTCGGGTCATTTTTGCGGGCGGAGTAAGCGAGAATTTCCTGAACATCGCGGTAGCCGAGTTTGGGATTGGCTTGCAGGATTAAGGCTGCAACGCCGGAAACCATTGGCGCCGCTGCTGACGTGCCGTTAAACTGGTGGGTGTAGTTAATATTTTGAAAATTCGGCTCTTCCTCTGGGTTTTCGCCCTTCTCGCCCATACGATCGACGGTAGCGATACTGGCGGGTCGGTCGCCGAAGGCTGAGACTAAGAGTGGTGCACCCGGATTGCTGTATGGGGCAACAACTCCTTTATTGTCGATCGCTGCTACACCAATTACATAGCGGCTGTTCTCGTAATTGCCTGAGTTGAGATTTCTCCCCCGCTTTCCTGCTCCTTGCAGAGTGTCGTCTGGGTTAACGTGTTCACGCTCGTTTCCCCCGGACCAGGCAAATACTGTGCCCAACCCCCCGCGGCCGTTAGTGACTGCGTTTTCGATCGCTTTGCCGGGAGCGGGGTTCTCTTGGAAATTGCCGTCAATCAATTGAAAGTGGGTGTCACCACCCCAGCTATTGTTGGAAACGTCGAAATCTACTTGGCTTTGCAGGCTAGCGGTATCAGTGTTCTTCTGGAAACTCTTGATGCTCGCTACTCCGTAAGCAACGCCGACGGTGCCGACTTTATTTCTTTTTGCTGCAATAATGCCAGCTACAGGGGTGCCATGATTATTATTATCTGTCGCGTTCAAACCTGTGGCTGGTGGCAGGTCTTCGTGCTGAAGATCGACACCATCATCGACGACACCTACTTTGATGCCTTTGCCAGTATAGAACGGCCACAAAGGCAGTACATTCAGGTCAATACCGGGAGTGCCTGCGGCGGCAATATTATTTACTTTCTGTCCGGTGTTGAGCAGCCACCACTGATCTTGAAATAGGGGCTCTTTTTTTAAGTCTTTCAGCAATTCGGATGTATCAGTCATAACAAGGCTCTCTTGATAATTTTCTTAACTGCTTCTGAAAGCGATCGGGTCTGAGGAGAAGGCGATCGCATTTGCAATTAGATGAGATCGCCTTGTCCCCGCATCCCCCATAAGATAGATTTTATCCTATATCTGTGGCGATAGCTAAATTAATTCCCAGGAAATAAAATTTTCCTGTTACAGTTCACAAATATCCAACTGCATATAGAACCCAAGCGATCGCGGGTTGAGTTTCGCTATCTCTCTCTATTATCTCTGTCGGCGGCTGTTTGTAGAAGTCGGAAAAGTCGGATCTTCCAGTCGGATAAGTCGGAAAAGTCGGATCTTTGGCGATGAGAGCGGTTGAGGGTTGACTTTTGAGGGGTGTTGTGTAACAGGAATTGAATAGGGCAAAAGGGCGAAAGAATCCTCAGCAAAGTGAGTCTCAACAAATCAGGGAAGTAGTTCTTCCGTACTTGTTATGGTAAATGGACTGCTGTGAGATATTCGACTGCTAGGAGCGATCGCAAGATATCAAATGGGTTCTATAGTGCGTCTAAATCATTTGTAACAATATGTAGGGGTAGTGCTACCCCTACTCCCCGTGCCTACCCCTACCTTGGGGCAACCACGGGGGGATTGCCCCTACAAGAATTACACAAATGATTTAGGTTAGCTATATAAACCTATAGAATTAATCTGCGTTAATCTGCGTGAACCTCCGGTTAAAAATTAGTTATATTTTGCCAAGTCGAAGGATTTTTCGCTAAAGTGCGATCGAGCAGACAATTCTCAGGTCATCTACGCTATTTATGCCGTACATAACTATCCCTAAACAATTTAGGGAACCTTCCAGGGTCATCAAATCTCAACTTTTTTTACGACCAAAACGCCTAGCCATTTTTGAAGCTTGTCTGATCGGTTTAATTTCAGGACTCGCGGGGGTTTTGCTAAAGTCAGGAGTCGGATGGCTGGGCAGTTGGCGAGTTGCTACCTCGACATTAATCCCAGCTTGGATATTACTGCCCGCCGTCGGTTTATTCGGCGGGTTGCTGACAGGTTTCTTGGTTGAGCGTTTTGCTCCCGAAACTGCCGGCAGCGGCATTCCTCACGTCAAAGCTGCTCTCGGCGGCGTCAATCTTTCCTTAGATTTGCGAGTAGCTGTCGCCAAACTTCTGACGACTATTTTAGCAGTTGGTTCCGGTTTAACTTTAGGGAGGCAAGGCCCCACTGTGCAAATAGGAGCATCTTTGGCCGGCTGGATAGGTCACTTGATGCCTACTTCCCCAGACTACCGCCGACAATTGATTGCTTGCGGTGCTGCGGCAGGATTGGCTGCTGGTTTCAATGCTCCAATTGCAGGAGTTTTGTTTGTAGTTGAAGAACTCCTGCACGATGTTTCGGGATTGACTTTAGGGACTGCTATTATCGCTTCATTTATCGGTGCAGTTGTATCGCAGCTTTTGGGCGGTGATAGTTTAAATTTGAACCTTCGCGAGTACCAAAGCAGTTTTGAGGCTCAGGAAATTCCCTTCTACATAGTGCTAGGAATTTTAGCGGGATTGCTGGGAGCTTTGTTCACTAAAGGGATTATTGCTAGCTTGCAATTTAACAGGCGATCGCTCAAATTAGCTTTGCCCGTGCGAGTGGCTCTAGCTGGTATTATTTGCGGTTCAGTAATAGCTTTTCTCCCAGAAACTTTTCGCAACAATACGGGTTTGCGGGAGTTTCTGCTGACGGGTGAAGCAAGTGGCATAACGAGTTTAATTGCTTTTATAGCACACTTTTTTCTAACAATTATATCCGCTGCTTCTGGGGCTCCGGGAGGATTGTTTTCGCCTTCCCTAGTTATGGGTTCTGCACTCGGTCACATGGTGGGCATTGTGCAGGCAGATGTCCTGGGTATCGGTTCGCCAGTAACTTACGCTTTGGCGGGAATGGGAGCGTTTTTTTGCGCGGTTACTAGAGCGCCGATTACTGCGGTAGTAATTGTGTTTGAAATTACGGCGGATTTCAAATTAGTGCTGCCTTTGATGATCTGTTCTGTAGTTGCTTATTTAGTCGCGGAAAAGGTAGAAAGTGGCTCGCTGTACACTCGCCTTTTGGAGTTTAACGGCATTCAACTGACAAAGGCAAAAGCTGCGAGCAATACTTTGAGCGACTTGCACGCAGATGACGTGATGCAGCGCCGAGTTGAAACTCTTTCGAGTCTGCTGACTTTTGATGAAGTGATGCAGGCTTTTTCGCGATCGCACCACCGAGGATTTCCAGTAGTTGAAGATGGCAAATTAGTCGGAATTGTCAGTCAAACCGATTTGGCAAATGCCAGCGAGCGCAATTTGTCCGGCAACTCGCTGCTTAAAGAATTTATGACTGTACAGCCGATCGCAGTCAAAGCAAGGGATACTTTAAGCGAGGTATTGTACAGGCTCAACAACTACAATATCAGCCGTTTGCCAGTCGTAGAAGGTCGGCGTTTGGTGGGAATTATTACCCGCAGCGACATTATCCGAGTTGAATCCGATCGCCTCAGCGGAGAAACAACCCAGGGCCCGCATCCAGAACCTTCCTATGTTGTCTATCAAACCAGAGCTCCGCAAGTCGGAAACGGCCGGTTATTAGTGCCACTTTCCAACCCCCAAACAGCACCCGCTTTGCTGCGGCTGGCGGCGGCGATCGCGCGCGATCGCAATTACGAATTAGAATGCCTGCAAATCATCATAGTACCGCGCAACAGTTCCCCCTCAGAAAGCGCAGTGCGGACAACCAAAAGCCGCCGCCTGCTACAACAAGCCGAGCGAATAATTCGCAATTGGAACTTGCCGGTACACACTCAAATACGGGTAGCTCATGACGTGCCTCACGCGATTTTGGAGACAATAAAGGAGCGACATATCGATTCAATTTTGATGGGCTGGCAAGGCGAATTTTCCACAAAAGGACGCATTTTTGGCGATGTGGTGGATACCGTAATTCGGCAAGCAGGCTGCGAGGTTATTTTGGTAAAGTGGAGCGAAAAACTATTAGCAACACGCAAGAAAAATGAGTTTTCTGCCACTTTCAGCGGGCGCAAATATGCGTCTATAGAATGGGAGTTAAATCCCGAAAAAGTTGACGGCGCAGATAATCCCGCATTGGCCATATCCTTAGATTCATCAGCGACTCCAGAGACTGAACTTTCCCCGCCGAATTCAGACATTCCAGGGCCAGAATTGGGACTGCACACGCTGATGGGCTTGCACCGCTGGTTGGTGCCTATTCGCGGCAGTTACAAGCAAGCTGCGGCTTTGCGGCTGCTACCTGCTTTGGTGGCTGCGAGTGCTGTACCGGAGATTAAATTGTGTCAGGTTCACCAGCCTTCTGTTGCAGAACCCGATCGCGGAGAATTAAAGCAAGCGGCGGAGTTTATCAAGCGCCGGGTTAGCTGTTCGATAATAGCGACTTCGGTTTGCGCTAAATCGGTTTCTGATGCTTTAATTGATTTGGCTCAGAACGATCAGTGCGATGCGATCGTCCTGGGAGCGAGCCGCGAAGGGCTGCTGAAGCAGGTGATTCACGGGAATATCCCGGAAGCTGTGGCGCGCGGGTGCGACTGTACAGTCATTTTAGTGCGATCGGCCTCTTAGCTAACCAGACGGGAATCCCCCTTCTTCCTGACATCTGTTAAATCTCACATCTTGCACCATTCTCAAGAACAGGCAAGATGCCTGTTCCACAAGAAAATTCACTCTTTGTGGAAC
>NZ_JAUBOX010000159.1:0-6468 GCF_036700445.1 Microcoleus sp. T3_B1 | reverse complement strand
TACGGATATGGGTTGATTTACATTCTGGGCATTGCATAAATTATTCCTCCTATTCATACTCTAACTCAGCAACGCCAAAATTAGCTAATTGTTGCGTCAGCTAAAATCAGGGATTTGCAGTATAAAGTCAGGCAAGTGCAGTATAAAGTCAGGCAAGTGCAGGTATTTGCAGGAACTGCACTTTACCTGTATTTACCGGAAAATATCCTGCTTTCCGCCTGACTTTTTCGGTCAAATTACTGCTTTTTTGTGCCGAGCGTGCGTTTGCTTGTTGAGGCAGGTTATGGCTGTTTAGTTTTGGTAGCAAGCAATGGTTTTGTCCGTACAAACCTGACTTTTACGTGCAGAAACAAAAACGATGCACCCTTATGAATGGGGAATCCTAGGTGTCAAGGTGATCGCGTTAGGCTGGCTATCGAACGAACGATTTCCTCGTGATCATCGACATCAGCCGGCTGCTTCGCTTGCAAACAGGATGGCAAGGCGCGATCGCGTCGGGCATTCGCCGCCAATGCCGAACAGCACGAACTCGAATGCGTCGTGCGATGATCCGCTCCATCGTAAAGGCGACTGCCCTGTACACCAACTGGCTCGCTCCTGGCTTCAATATCCACTCACGCTCGCGTCAAGCACAGTTCTATCAAAGTCCAAACTGCCCCCGCCCGATTTTCGAGCCTTGGCTGTCGAAAGTGAACGATCGCTAACTTCAATTTCCAACTGTTCTCATCGCAGTCTTGCAAAAACCCTAAATTGGCAAAAAGTGCTCAAATTCGACTCTTGTACGTACATTTGACATGGCTTGCTATGCGACTGGCGTACTAATTAGGAGGATTTAGCAGGATGTAGAAGGGTCTAAAATACAAAAAATCGTGTTAAAAGCAACAATTCTTTACAAAAAGTTCTAAGCATTTATACTTAAAATGAGGCTAAAAGTAGGAAATAGGAGGTGTAATGAGTAAAAAATGTGCTGTTTTTTCCTCTTTTTTCCTCCTTATTTTTGGCTAAAAATTTTGAACCAGTCAGAGCGACTTTTCTGCATTAGTTTGGTCAAGGTGCAGTCGGATTGATAGAGTCAATGGGGAGCTTGCGTCAAAGCGGCTTGCAGGTTTATTCGGACATTCGATTGACATCCTCCCACCACTGATTCGGAATACTGAGTCCATGCTGCATCACCGATCGATTTGCAAGAGTGTCTATTCTTGACCATATTACGAACCATCAAGTCCTCATACGCCACCAAATCGGTTAGGGTCGAGGGGAGTATTACTACTCCACCCCTCCCATCCGAAACCGTGCTTGCGACTGTCGGGCAAGAGAGCATACGTCACCGTATCTCCTCCCCTCAGAACCGTACTTGCTACTCGTCGCATCATACGGCCGGGGCCTTTGCCTTCACAGAACGTTTACCACTATGGAATGAAAAATCAATAACTTGCACAATTAAACCCCAGAAGCCTTGCTCCAAGGTAAACTATTGCTCTATTAGTCACCTTATTTATTTTTCATTCCTATGTACCGTCTTATGGCAAATTTTATGTAGGTGTTGAAGATTGTCGATTTCATCTGTTCCACCTTTTACCAGAGGTACTATGTGGTGTGTTTCTAGAGCTTCTCCATTGTGTAGATTTTCCCCACAGATTGGACACAACCAGTTCTGGTTTTGGGCTATTTTGTAATATTTAGACCCAGGCTCCCAAATGGTTTTACCCACAGAAGAGCGATTTACTTCGTGATGCGACGATAAAACTTTGTAATTAGCAAACCCATCAACCTGACAAGCACGATGGACCGACCATAACAGGTGGAGACAGATTACCCCCATGTCTGGCAAGAAAATCTGCGATAATCAAAACCTTGAGGTTAATATAGACTCTAATAACCTTAGCAACAGCTCCTACGCGGAGCCAAAGCAATCGCAACGGTCACATAAGTCATCTACAGAACCCCGGCTATGCCAAAGAAAATTCTACGAAGAATGCCCCAGTAGTGCAATCACAGATACGATCTATACGGCTGGAGTCACTGGTATGGATTTCTGGGAAATAAGCGAAACCAGTTTGAATGGCGGCAAAGATTTTTCCAAAGGTCGAGTTGAACTGCAAATCCGAGATCGCTTTGACCTAACAGACTTTGCTGAAATTGCCTATCAAGCCAAGGAAGTCATTGCCCAGAAATTCGGAGAAGAAATCCTCAAACTGCACTACGCACTGGCAATAATTGCCTTCCGCAAACCCGAAGCTTGGAGAGAAGAAATTACAGTATCAGCCTCTAAACTTCTAGATGACTTTGGTGAAGCTCAGAAAAGAAATCACTACATCCGCAAAGCCAACAGAAGTCAAGACAGCAAGCCTACCCAATACCTTTCCAAAACAGAAAAACTTCAGCAGATCAGCCATCAAGCGCAACTGCTCAGACGGATAGAAGTTTGTGTAAGAGAATGGCGATACAAGGAAAAAAACATCTTGTCAGTAAGAATGTCGCATCTGTGGGACATCTTTGAGATTCACGAGATTGTCCAGCCATCTTTGGACGGTAAAGACACCTTTATTGACGTTGAAATCACCTTCCGCCCTGGCTTATGGTTTAACAAGTTTGCTAATCACGCTTATTTGCGGGAATTTGGTTACATCACCAGCGAAGCATTAAAACTAGACCCCTACCGGGAAAAACTGGCGCTCAGGCTAGCTTACTTTACCGTGTTTGCCCTGCAACAGCACAAAAGCGGTCGGTATCAAATAGAGACACTACTGACGCGCATCGGGTATGGCAAGGAGATAGTGGCAGCCAAGACAGACCGAGTTGCAGCCTTACACCTCAAACGCAGCTTTGATCGAGGACTGAAAACACTGGGGAACTTTGAGTCCCCATACCGTTTTGACTACGATCCTGATGTTCCAGACTGGGTGCATCCAGATCGCAAAGTCAAAAAGCCCAATCACTGGTTTGAAACCTGGCTGCAACTTAACGGGACTTTACGCCAGCCAGAAGCGCTGCCTAAACGCCTGAAACCAGAACCAGAACAACCGCAACAGGCAAAAAAAACTCGTTGCAAGCGGAAGTCAGCTCAACCAACACCCAATTTGGCCGAACCTATAGCTTTTGGTCAACAGGTAAGGGAAGCTCGGAAAGCTATGGGAGAAAGCTTAAGAGTGATGGCAAAGAGGGTAGAGATTTCACCATCCCAACTATCCCAGATAGAAAACGGGTGCTATCCGCGTACCCTCAAACCTAGCTTGAAGACCAAGATATTGGAGCATCTGGGCTTAACTGACGAGTAACTAGCCACTCACAAAAATCTCGCATCTCACAAAACCTCCTCGAAATACAGGGGGTTTTGTTTTCATGCCCTACCTCAGACCAACCCCAGACTGTTCACGAACTTGTAAACAGCAAAAATTTTGCCAAAATTGGCTTCAAATCAATATATGATAAGGCTTACAGCGCGTAAACATTTCGTGTTCATTCGGGATCGTTTCGTGTTCATTCGGGATCGTTTCGTGTTCATTCGGGATCGTTTAAATTTTAAAAGCCTTACCCCGTATGGCTTTCATCCTCTAAAATTGTCCTGATTAGTTTGAGTAGTTTGAGAGAGCATCACGAACCACAGCAGCCGAGTCTGACAGGCTAAGGATTGGTCTAAATCCTGCAAAACGCAAAACGTGACACGAGAAAATTGTCAGAGGCGCTGGAACGCTCGCCGTCAAACCAAGCGCACGGGAAGTGTCCATAGCTTCACTGAAATCAAAGAAGCACCCCTGTGCAGACGAAAAGCCCACTCAACTCCACCTAACCCACAAAGCCTCACACCCCTACCTTCCACCAACACCGGGGGTGTCCAATGACATCACCCATCTCCCCCCTGTCCGAATGGCTGGCTTCAGGCGTAGACCCCGACCTCATCGCCCTCAGCGTCCAAACCCTCTCAGGCGACACCCCGTACCAATACCTCCTGTACGAAATCAACGTCGCCTCCGGCAGAGTCCACCCCGACGCACAATGGCGGTGGGCCAGAAAGCACTACAGCCACATCGAACACGGTGGCTGGTGGTGCAATGGTCTTGACCCCCTCAACAACTGGCAGCCCATGTATTGGGGCTGCTTCAAACCCCACCAGCCCCGCAACAGCTTCGACCCAAACGGTAAAACCAAGCCCGTCAAATACGAACACCCCCCCAAAAGCCCCACCAGAGCCTTCTTCCTGCAAGTCCCAGACCACATCTGGGCAAAAGTCGCAGCACGCTACGGTGTCCCCATCGACAACTCAGACAAACAACTTGGCTTCTGGCAATGGGTATGGGACAACAACATCCCCGTCATCATCGTCGAAGGCGTAAAAAAAGCTGGATGCCTACTCACACTGGGTTACGCCGCCATCGCCCTCCCCGGTGTCACCGGCGGTGTCAGAACCAAAACCCCTCAAGGGGAGAAATGCGACCCCTACCTCATCCCCGAACTGCAACACTTCGCCACCCCAGGGCGGGAAATCTACATCTGCTTCGACCGCGACAGCAAACGCCAAACCATCCAAAACGTCAACCGGGAAATTGGCAAACTCGGTCGCCTGTTCGCAGCGGCAAATTGCCCCGTCAAAGTCATCAACCTGCCAGGGCCAGAAAAAGGCGTTGACGATTTCGTGGTATCAAAGGGCGAAGATGCTTTCAGCGCCCTCAAAAATGAAGCGCAAGGCTTCCAATTTTGGCAGGATAGGGAATCATGGCTTTTAACCTATCCCGCGTCTTTAAGGCTAAATTCTCGCTATTTGGGAAAACTCCCCTATCCAGAGTCCGGGTTAGCCTGCATCAAAGCGCCCAAAGGCACTGGCAAAACCCAAGCCTTGACTAACTTAGTCTCACAAGCCCTTGACACAGGCGATCGCCGCGTGCTGATAATTACCCATAGGATTCAACTAGGCAGGGCTATCTGTGCCAGCTTAGGAATCAACTACATCGACGAAACCAGAGACTCAGCCTTTGGTAAACTATTCGGATACGGCTTGTGCATAGACAGCCTCCACCCCCTATCTCAAGCTAAATTCAATCCTGAAGACTGGTTCGGTGCGATCGTCATCATCGATGAGTGCGAACAAGTCATTTGGCACGCCTTAAACAGCTCAACTTGCCGCGAAAACCGAGTCGCCATCTTGCAAACTCTGCAAGAACTTATCCACAACGTTTTGACAAGTGGCGGCTTAGTTGTTGCCCAAGATGCCGACTTATCGGATTACAGCATTGACTACTTAATAGCGATAGCAGGCATCCCTATTTCGCCTTGGGTTGTTATCAACGAGTGGCTGCCCAAACGAGGGCGAGACGTGACTTTATTTGCCACTTCTAACCCGGCATCACTGTATGTTCAAATGGAGAAAATTCTCTCTCAAGAAGTCACTTGTTGTGACCTGGAAAGCCGTGCTGAATGTTGCCCTATAAGCCGTGCTGAATGTGGTGCTAAAAACCCTGGTGAATGTGCTCCTGAAAACCCGGCTAAATGTGACTCTAAAAGCTGTGTTAAATGTGACTCTAAAAGCTGTGTTAAATGTGACTCTAAAAGCTGTGTTGAATATTGTCTGAAAAATCTGGCTGAATCAGACTCTAAAAGCTGTGCAAAATATGGTTTTGAAAACTCTGCAAAATATTGCCATATAAACGCTACTGAAGGTAGCTCTATAAACCCTAGTAAATATCACCCTGTAGAGTTACATCGCCCGCGCATTATGGTTGTAGAAGATTCACAAAAAGTCACGGGAAAATGGTCTTGTCGCAACCTAGAAACACAACTGCAAAAACGCTTTCCTCATCAGCGAATTCTCAGGATTGATAGCGAATCAGTATCAGATCCCAATCATCCCGCTTACGGTTGCATTGACCAACTCAATACACTCATACAAAACTATGACATCATCATCGCCAGCCCGACAATTGGCACTGGTGTCAGCATCGATATCCGAGGTTACTTTACAGCAGTTTTTGGCATCTTTCAAGGGGCAGTAGCCGTCAATGATGCTTTACAAGCCCTAGCCCGTGTTAGGGATGAAAATGTACCTTGGTTTGTTTGGACTAAACAATTTGGTCTGGGCAAAATTGGCAATGGCAGCGCTAGTTATCGAGCAATAATCAAATCTCAGCAGAAAGTCATTAAAACCAATATCAAACTGTTGCATGACGCTGATTTTGACATAGATTTCGCCCACGACCCGATTCACTTGCGGACTTGGGCTTTAATGGCAGCTAGAATCAACGTTGGAATGTGGAACTACAGAGAGGCTATTTGGGAGGGATTGAAGGCTGAAGGGCATCGGATAACATTGTGTCGAGAGACTCAATTACATCGGGAGATTAAAGTTATACAAATGCAACAATTGGCGGCTCACAATTGCCAAGACTGGGATTTATGGCAGGGTAAGCTCATCTAATTTAGTATAAATTGTACTTGACAAAAAGACAAATATAAAAAATGTGGTATTTACGTATT
>NZ_JAUBOX010000158.1:0-6509 GCF_036700445.1 Microcoleus sp. T3_B1 | reverse complement strand
AATATGTAGTCTAAATAAAAATTCATGATAATTAATGTATTGTTTGTTACATTATACACCATAAAGTCAGGAGAGCCGTCAGTCTTTCCAGTAACGGGTTAAGATCCGAATTATCTCACCTGCCAGCAAAACTCCCCAGAATAGTTGTATATCTTCCCGAAGAAGTTAAAGCAGACCTAGAGCGGTTAGCCAAATCGCATTATCGGCCGGTCTCCAATATGGTGCTGTCATTAATTCAAGAAGCAGTAGATAGAGCTAAATCTGAGGGCAGAATTACCAGCGACAATCAATCGCCACAAAAAAGTGAGAGCGACGAGCAAGAATGAAGCAGGAATCTAAGAGTTTTAGATGAGGATAAGGGCGATCGCACTTTAGTCAAAAAAGGGCTCTCGCCCGATGTGCTAAAATAATGATTAAAGTGAGAACTAAGTAGGTATTGCAAAAAATATGCCTCGTATCTTTACAGCAATCGTTTATTGGGAAGAAGATGTTTATGTGGCAGAATGTCCTGAAGTGGGAACTGCCAGCCAGGGTGAAACAATTGAAGAAGTGATCGCCAATCTGAAAGAAGCAACAGAACTCTATTTAGAGGAATTCTATTTTTAAAAGGGTAAATTTAATGCGCTCGCACTTTAGGAAAAAAATGGCGAGCGCACTTTTCGATAAATTTTTACAGGAAATCACCTTTTAATCCAAGAACTGAAAAAAGACTTCAAAAACTAGCCGAATTATTTCAAGCCAACTCAAATCGTTTCTCATCTTCCCTATATGTTTTATATACAATGTAGAAAATGCGACAATCCCTAACTTTTATACTCAGCTTTTTAAGGATGCACTGTGCCATCTGGCATAGTTGCGCCCGTCAGATTTACATTCGTAAAATCCTTAATTTGGCCTAAGTTAGAGCTTTTTAGATTCGCACCCTTAAAACTGGCACCATCAACCATTTCACTTTTCAAGTTATCCCAGATAACCAGTGATAAGTCAGCATCATTTAACACGGTTTTTTTGAAGCTTAAGCCACTCCCCAGTCGAGCATCAGTAAGCTTTCCCCCGCTCAAATCTGCTTCAGAAAAATTGGCATAAGAAATGTAAGCTGCACTTAAATCTGCGCCTTTTAAATTAGCGCGAATTAGGATCGTTTCTCCATTTCCTGTCGGAAATTTTGCATTGCTTAAGTTAGCGTTGCTCAAGTTAGCACCCTCAAAATTAACGCCGGATATTTGAGTGCCACTGAGGTTAGCACCACTTAGATTTGCTCCTGTTAAAATTGTGCTGCTGAGGGTTGCACCGGCTAGGTTAGCACCCTGAAGGTTAGCATTTTTCAGGTCAGCACCGCTAAGGGAAACTTCTTTAAGATCCGCACCTTGAAGGTCGCAAGCTGGACATACACGTGTTTGCTTTAAACGCTCAACAGCTTGACTTACAGATAAAGAAGATGGCGTAGTTGTTGGAGATGGTGATGCAGTGGCATTAGGAGAGGGGGTTGGTGGAGATGCAGTGGCACTAGGAGAGGGAGATGCTGGTACTAAAACCGAAACTGTTGGCAATGGCGTTGGTGTTTCCGCAGCCAAAGGAGTTGGAGAGGAAGTTTCTGATAGTGCAACTGAAGGAGTTGGAGAGGCTGAAGTCGTAACTTGTGATTTGTTCATCACTGCTAAACCTGCAATAACTATAATTGCTACAATAGCCCCCAACCCCAACACGATTGCTAACGGAAAAGTACCCTTTTTCGGGTTGCTGTCATTTTGATTGTTCATAATAAAAAATATTCGGTGAGTAAATATTTTTAACCTGAAAAGAAAAGTTTTAAGACTTACGCACTCAGGCAATAAAGGAACAGTTAATTGAGGGCTGGATGCTTCTTGCTCAAATCTGAGAAAGGTTCAAACCCTGATAAAAATATTTAGATGCGTAAGCCCTAAGTTGAACCAATCAAGAAAGCTCACTAAGAGTCAAGCTTGACTCTTAGGCGTGGCGAATTTCCAAAAAGTCCGATAGCTTGGTATTCAAAAGTGTAATTGCTGCTATCTTCTTCATTCGGGACTTGAAAAGTAATCCATCCCCGAACGCGCTCTCCTTTTGGCAGATCATTCATAGCATTTAGTGCAGGTTGTACCCCAAAGAAAGTTGGAGTATAAACATAGCCATTGTCACTTTTTAGTTTGGCATAAAGTAGATTCGCACTTACACCCTGATCGGACTCGCTAGCAAGCGTTACATCAACAGCTACGTATGGTTCTCCACTGTCATTCTGACCAGTTTTCACATCGTTAACTGTTAAGTTGTATCCCTGCTGGATCACGGGTTTGCCAATAGTACCAACTGAGGCAGCTTGGGCTGGAAACTGTCCTAAGCTGAAATTTAGGATAAAGCACAAAAGTAAAATAAACAGCTTTAGCATTTTTTCTCCGGTTAATTTTTAGGTTTTATTTATTGCTTGGATGCCCGTTATTGAATATTTTTACGTTAATTTATCTCTAGTGTCAAGTAAAAAATGTCATAGGTTGTCAGGAGTTGATAAAATCATCTAGCCGTTAAAAGTCACATTTTGCCCTTTTTAGTCATAAAATGTCATAAGAAGTCTGATATAATAGATTAAATATCCTACACTTGCCTAATTAATGGATGTTCAAGAACTTTTAAGGTTTGCCGATGGCTTGGTGTTCACTAAGACGGGCAAACACCTAGACGATCTGCAAGAGGCAGTAGTGCGTGGAACTTGGCAAGGTAAAAGATACTCTAAAATTTCCAAGGAAGTCCATTGTACTGAACGTCATGTCAGAAATATTGCCTCAAAACTATGGAAAATTATGTCAGAAATATTAGAAGAAAATGTCAGTAAATCTACTTTTCATTCGGTCATTGAAAGATATCAAATTTCTCACTATTCTAATTTCCTGAATTCTAATTTTTTAGAACAGGGTGACATCAACTTCTGCACAGAAACCTCACACCCTCCCAAAACTCCACAAAACTCACAGCCTAGACAAACATCCACCCCAGAAAACACCCAACCCGAAATACACCAAGACTTAAGAGACGCACCAGATATCACCTCATTTTATGGCCGCACATCCGAACTCGCCACCCTACAACAGTGGATCGTACACGATCGCACCCGCCTAGTCGCAATATTAGGAATCAGCGGCATTGGCAAAACCAATCTCGCACTCCACATCCTCCCACAAATCCAGCATCAATTTGAATATGTAATTTGGCGAAGTCTCGGCACATCCCCAACCCTCCATAATACCCTAAAAAGCCTAATTAAATTTTTATCTAATCTACCAGAAACCGAATTGCCAACAAGCACCGATGAACTGCTATCGCTGTTAATGGAAAAATTGCGATCGCACCGCTGCCTGGTCATCCTAGACGACGTACAAACAATTCTCAGCAGCCGACAAATAGCAGGAAATTATCGACATCCATATGAAAATTACAGCAGCTTATTCAAACTTATAGGCGAAACTTGCCACAACAGTTGCTTGATTCTAAATAGTTGGGAACCGCCTAGAGAAATTGTCGCATTAACAAGAGAAAAAGCCCGCGTTCGGAGCTTACAACTACAGGGTTTAGGTGTAGCAGCAGGCGGAATTTTTCAAGAAAAAGGCTTACTCGAACCGGAGAAATGGGAAAGCTTGATTAACACTTACCGAGGCAATCCCTTATGGTTAAAAATAGTTGCAGCCCTGATTCAAGAATTATTTGGCGGCAGAGTTGGCGAATTCTTAAACTATAATATGCTATTCTTGGGAGAGGAATTGAAAGCAATATTGCAGCAGCAGTGCGAGCGCTTATCCGAATTAGAAAAACAGGTAATGTGTTGCATCGGGAATGCTATCGAGCCTGTTTTTATTTCTCAAATTATAGAAAATGTGCAATTATCGCCGGACGATTTATTCAATGTCATGAAATCTTTGGGAAATCGAGCATTCATTGAAAAACAAGAACAGGATAATCAAGTGCTTTTCAATTTATCGCCAGTGGTGAGACAATATGTGAAAAATGAATATTCTCGCGAGGGAAGATGAGATGGAAGTAGTAAGGTGCGGGCGGCGCACCATAAAAATGACTGCAAATCACGACTGCAACCACTTCATAAACTTATTCGTCGCAGTACCAATCGACTCTCCCACCTGTTTCTTCAACCGCCACCGCTGAAATGCTTGTTCGTAATCTTCCCCTTCAGTTTGATAAACATTCCAAGCATTCAGCGACAATCCCAAGCCCCACGTGAGTAAAATGAAAAGCGACCAAGAAAGCTCGTGCGATCCTGCTAGATTAAACAAAACTAGAAAACTATTGATAATTGCGTACTTTGTCACATTTTTCTGCAATTTGCGACGACGGTAAGTGTTAAAAACCAGCTTTTCTTGAAATTCCCCTCTAGTTGCTAACCATTGCTGTTCCGCCGCCACAATATCCTGTTCGGAAATGCCCAATTCGGCTGCAATCTCGAAAAGCTGCACTCTGGATAATTCCCCTTCATCTTGTCGGCGTGCGATCGCAAGCTGTAAAATACCCTGAGCATCCTCTGAACCGTAAACTTGACTTATTTGATTTTCATGAGTTGCCATAACAAGTTTCCTATAATTTCTGACATCATTTCTATGATAGATATAGGCGGACTTAAACAGCAGGTAGTGACATTGGCGGATTTCAACACCCGGATATTTGAGTGAGCCAGACTCCTCACTATGGTAGTGGAAATCGAAGCACCGATATATAGCCTTTCCCAGTAACATGAGGTATACAGAAACCCTGTATTGTCAAGCTTTACAGGTCAAAATTCGTACCTCACATTTTTGAGAAAGGCCATATTAGCTCAAATTGCAACTTATTAATTTCCCGAACTTTGACTAAGTTGGCTATCTCGTTTCAACATAAATTGATAAAATATCCCAAACAAAACCACCGCAATCATTCCCACGACTAAAGAACCTTCCCCCTCATGCCAATATTTAAACCAATCTAGGCGATTAGATGCAACTAACAATGCCATTCCAGCCACTCGGAAAACATTAATAATAAAACCAAAAAGGACAGCGACACCTATTACCAAAGCCTTATTTTGTTTAGTAGGAAACATCACCAAACAAACTACAGCTAAACCTAATAAGTAATTCATTGCCTCTATACCCGAACAACCCCCATTTACCAACACCCTTCCTGTCGGTAAAGCAACATAATTACCCTCACGTGTTGCATTCAAACCGACATACCACAAAGAATAATAAGCAAATTTAGCAGTAAGCGAGGTAACAAAATCCACTAAAGGTAAGGTAATGACACTGGGGGTGCCATGAAAAAATAGTATTAGCAATTCACGCCAATATAGTTTTAAGTTCTGAAAGCCTACCGCAATTAAGCTCAAACCTAAACCAGACAAAAAAGGTGCCAGTCTTAAAAAAGGATCGAATTTACTGGAAACCAGAGCACTTTTAAATAAAATAAAAGCTATTAATATTGTCCCAGCGACAATCGATAATACGTCATTTTTTCCCTCACTCTGTTTGAGAATATCCTGCTTGTCCCACAGTAGGGAACCCACAGCGGACCAAAAAACTATACTCATCCAAAAATGAGCAATATCATCCATTTTCCACAGGAGTGTCATATTCAGGGTTACTAAAGCTGTGGCGATAATGATGAGCCAAAAAAGTTTTCTCTTGAACATTTTAGATATTAGTTATTAGTTGATTGATGAGAGCCATACTGCGGACTGTTTTTGATTGTCAACCGTAGAATAAGGGTTGCAAGGCGATTTGGCAATCAAAGTACCCACGGAAAATCGAGGGTTTCAGACTACGAACTAAAAACAGTCCAGACTAATTTTTAGATCATATCATAAAAATAGTACGGGATTTGGACAACTTAGTAGCTTGAATCCCTCCTACGGAAAGGACTTGGGGGATTTTAATGGCTGTAAATCTTTGAGATGAGGTTAGTAGACACTCTGGAATTTGATGGATGGTGAGACTCAGAGGCAGCGCATAGCTCAGGATTAGGACACCTCGTGAAAAGACTGCTACTCGAAATGATTTGTTGGATGCCTAACGCTTGCTTACTTAGCGCCTGTAAGCAAAGACTAAAAAGCGAGTGAATCAACAAAAATAAAAAATAAGTAGCCTCATTGAGGCTTGGATTTCTTGAGACTAGACGCAATTGGCTCCGTGCATGGTGTGACAGTGAGGTTTTAGTAAATACGGCTGAGCGAGTTAGAGTTCGAGCCATGCTCAATGGTGATTATTTGCTTTTCAAGAATCGAGGGTGTCTTTATAGCAATCCTAAATCATTTGTGAATTTCTTCCTCAGAGCGGCTTCGGGGCAGGGCTGTTTCATTTTCTTGTAGGGGCCAACCCTCGTGAAGAGCCCCGATGCCTGAAATGCCCATGAAATCATCTGTGGGTGGGGGCGGGCACAGGGGCACCGCCCCTACAAAACCCTGGTTTTCCGTAGGGGCAATCCGACCCCTACTCCCCGTGGTTGCCCCGAAACAGCCC
>NZ_JAUBOX010000021.1:100050-108460 GCF_036700445.1 Microcoleus sp. T3_B1 | reverse complement strand
GAGTTGGGAAGGCGGACTGATGTTACTCAAGCGGCACAGACTACTATTGCTAGTACGAGCAAAACTGAGTACGATAAAGTTGGGAATGTGGTGGCTGAAATTGATGCTAACACTAACAAAACTCAATACGTTTACGATTCCAGAAATCGGCAGACTCGCGTCATAGATGCTTTAAATCCATCTGGAACCACTACCACTGAATATGATGATGTTGGCAATGTCACATCCATCAAAGACCCAGTAAATAATACGACTAACTTCGTTTACGATGCCCGAAATTGGTTAAAATCGGAAACGAATCAATTTGGTAAAACTCGCGCTTTTGAGTACGATGATGTCGGCAATCGCACTCGCATTACTGACCGCAACAACCGCGTCCGTTCCTTTACTTACGATGCACTAAATCGGGAGACGGCAGAAAATTGGCTGAATACTACTGGTAATCCGATTCGGACAATTACTTCTACTTACGATGCAGCAAGTCAGCTAACATCTATTAAAGACCCTGATTCCACTTACCAGTTTAGTTACGACCCGAAAGGACGGCAAATTGCTGTCGATAATACGGGGACGCCAGGGGTACCGAATGTTCTGTTAAACTACACCTACGATGACGAAGATAATCTGCTGTCTGTCAGCGATACGATTAACGGCGCAGCTAAGGGGAATACTGCTTATACTTACGACACCCTAAACCGGATCAGTCGGATTACTCAAAGCGGTAATAGTGTGGCGTCGAAGCGGGTGGATTTTGGTTACGATGATATCGGTCAGATCAAGTCGGTGAATCGTTATTCTGATTTAAGCGGCAGTCAGTTGGTGAGGGGAACTACCTACACTTACGATGCTAAGAATCGTTTGGATGTTTTGAGTCACGGGAGTGGAGTTTCCTATGACTTTGATTATGACAATGGGAATCGAATTACGAAGATTACGGATGTTGATGGGGTGACAAATTATACCTATGACAAGAATAATCAGTTGACTGTTGCTGACCATTCTAATAGCAACAAGCCGGATGAAAGTTTCAGTTACGATGCGAATGGGAATCGGACTAATTCTGGATATCAGACGGGAAGTAACAATCAATTGAATTCTGATGGTGTTTACAATTATGCTTACGATGATGAAGGGAATCTGATTCGGAAAACTGAGATTGCGAGTAATAAGGTGACTGAGTATGAGTGGGATTATCGGAATCGTTTGGCGGGTGTTTTTGATAGGAATGCTGGGGGGAATGTTACTCAGGAAGTAGGGTTTAAGTATGATTCTCAGAACCGTCGCATTTCCAAGAAAGTTGGGAGTAATGAGACTCGGTTTGTTTATGACAGGGATAATGTACTGTTTGATTTTGTGGCTTCGGGGTCGAATCAACCTGTTTTGGACAAGCGGTATTTTTACGGGACTGGTGTTGACCAAGTGTTGGCGCAGGAGAGTGCTCAGGGGGGTGTTTTGTGGGCTTTGACTGACCAGTTGGGGACGGTTAAGGATTTTGTGGATAATAGTGGGAGTGTGGCGAATCATGTGAGGTATGATTCGTTTGGTGGGGTTGTTTCTCAGTCGAATTCTGCGTTTGGTAGTCGGTATGGGTTTACGGGGCGGGAGTTGGATGCTGAAACTGGGTTGTATTATTATCGGAGTCGGTATTATAATCCGGAGATAGGACGGTTTATTGGGGAGGATTCTGTTGGGTTTGGTGGTGGGGATGCTAATCTTTATCGGTATGTGAAAAATAGTCCTGTTGATTCAACTGATCCCCTTGGTCATTCGGGGAAAGTAATAGATCAGCTTCGACGGATCAGTTATAATGTCGGCAGTGCAACTAAAAACACCAACAATATCCAGGATGTTAAAAAAGATGTTGACAAAAACCCGTCTAATGTATCCATAACCAGTGATGAGACCATCGCTGTTATAGAACATTCTGGAAGTAGGACAGGGACAGATGCAAATCGAAAAAATCGCCAAAGCGTACTTGGTATTTTGCCGACAGATCATCAAGGACATATTGTATCAGCTTTATTGGGCGGCACGGGTGCATTGAATAACGTGTTTGCCCAGAACGGATGGGTAAACTCCAACTCCAATAGTCCCTGGTATCAATTTGAATTACTGGTAGATACAACGCTCACACAAATGAAGCGCAATAAATGCTTAACGGAAGTGACTCTTTTTTATCAAGTCTCCCTGAAATATGAGCAACGTACTACTCCTAGAATTAGACCTACTTCATTAACCGCAAGGGCAACATTTTTTCCATCGGAAGCTAGCTTGACTCTACGCAATATCCCAAATCCAGCCGAGTTTCTTCCTCCTGCTCATAGGTTAACACTTCCACTGGAAAGACACGGGTTATAGAGTTAAATTCTTAGGGTAAATTTGAGTTTTCACTTGGCAGCAAACTAAGTACCCCCCTATGAGCCAATTCTCTCACCGAGTTCAAATTAACAAGTTAATTTCAAGCAAGATTTTGAGGGCATTATGCAAAAATGGCGATCGTTACTGGCACATCTAGAAGTATTTGATGAGCGAGGAGAGTGCTTAAGTGAACAAGAGATGCTGGAATTTGAAACAAAAAATAATATTAAGTTACCCAAAGATTATAAGATTTTCTCTCAAATTTTTGGCAGCGGAACATTGGGTAACATGATTAACATCTACAGTCCTATATACTCTCATTGTTTTCATCAATTTTCGCTGGAAACTATTCACTATGAAATTACATATCATCAGTTGTATTCCTTAGAAGAACTTGAAAAAGATATGACTTTAGAATCAATAGCAGATTTACTTAAAGGGGCTTTTGTGTTTGGGGAGGATTGCGCGGCACGCATAGCTATTTTCGATCTTAGAACTTATAGTGAGTCTGACTATAGTTGCGATATTTACTGGCTGAAGTGCCCTGAGTTTGATGGAGAAATTTACCGTATAGGTCGTGATTTTTTTGAATTCGTGTGTGATTTTTGCCTGGGAACAAAATCTTATGAAATTTTACCCATATCTATTTGTCCAGACCCTTCCTGTCTAGTCCATACCTTTACTTGTTTCTCGACTATCGACGAAGAAAAAGATATACTATCATCTGCAAATATTCAAGAAGAGCCTAATTTTTTATGCGAACCATACGAATTTGTATTTAGAGAAAGTTCGGACTCAGACGAAGACGAATTCATGAAAAGTTATGACTTAGACGAATTGAGAGAAAGTTCAGAACCTTCTGAACATACTTTATTTATGTGGAAAGAGAGATTGATTGAAGACTTTACACATTTGCATTTACCTTCAGAGTATACTTGGAATTATTTCAATCGCGATCGAGAACGGGAGCGTGAGGAAGAAGATCGACAAATCCTACTAAAAGCCATTCAAAATAACAATCGCTATGCTTTATTTCGTTATATAGAAACATTTAGAGGTCACTCAGATTCAGTTTATTCTATTACTTTTACTCCTGATGGACAAACCCTAGCTAGTGGCGGAGCCGATGGCACTATCAAAATCTGGAACTTGAATACTGGGCAAGGAATTTGCACTCTTACAGAACATACAGATGCAGTGGTTTCATTAATCGCAAGTCCAGATGGAAAAACCTTGCTCAGTGGTAGTGCTGACACTACCATTAAAATTTGGAATCTGAGCACGAGTCAAGTTATCCGCACCCTAACAGGTCATACTTGTTCCGTACTTTGCCTTGCGATTAGTCCAGACGGTACACGCTTAGCTAGCGGTGCGGCCGACAACACTATTATAGTTTGGGATCTCAATACTTATCAGGTGATACATACTCTTAGCGGTCACAGTCATACTGTCTTAAGTGTTGCTATTAGCCCTGATGAGAAAACCTTAGCTAGTGCTAGCGCTGATACTTATATTAAGTTATGGGATTTGGACTCTGGAACAGAAATTCGCACTTTAGAGGCTAACTGCGGTCTAGTCTTTGCCGTGCGTTTTCATCCTTCAGGACAAATGCTTGCTAGCGTTCACGAACAAGACAAAAGTATCAAATTTTGGCATCCCGCAACTGGGAAACTTATCCGCACTATGTCAACCGAGGTAGAAATTGTATCGGCTACAATTAGTCCAGATTGGACAACTTTGGCAGGCGGGGGTGGCGATACTAATTATCTAATAGGTTTGTGGGATTTAGAGAAAGTAACAGGGATTACTTATTTTAGTAGTGGTGGTCAAATCGATCATAAGGGCTGTGTTTATTGTGTTGTTTTTAGTCCCGACGGGCAAACACTTGCTAGTGGAAGTAAAGACACTACTGTCAAACTTTGGGGGGTTCCACCGCCTATTAAGATTGAGTGATGGAAAGTAATATTAAGTGAAAATGCGCTCGCCCCAGATCCCTCTCAAAAAAATGCTTAAAGTCAATTTATCTCAACAAGTGCTAACATTTATTTAACGATAAAACCTAGATTAAAACTTCTGCATAAAAACATCAAAACTGTTTACCGAAAGCTCGATCGCTCTCCAACTGCTTGAAATTCCCAATGACCTCCTCAATCTCCATCATTACCACCACCTACAACCGAGAACAATACCTCAGCGCCGCCATAGAAAGCGTTCTCGCCCAAACCTACCCCAACTTTGAACTGATAATTTGGGACGACGGTTCCACAGACTCCAGTCTCACTATCGCCCGCAAATACGCACAGCAAGACACCCGAATTCAAGTAATCGCCGCCCCCCACCAAGGCCGAGGAATAGCCCTCAAAGCGGCTCACACAATGTGCAAAGGAACATACACTGGCTGGGTAGACAGCGACGACTTGCTCGCACCCACCGCCCTCGAAGAAACCGCAGCCGTATTAGACGCACAACCAGAAATCGGAGTAGTCTACACGGACTATCTAATGATTAATGAAAAAACTCAAGTAAAAGGACTAGGACACCGCAGCCAAATACCCTACTCTCCAGATAGGCTGTTAGTAGACTTTATGACCTTCCACTTTCGCTTATTTCGCCACCACTTATACGATCGCATAGGTGGCATCAACTCCGAATTTAACCGCGCTGAAGATTACGACTTTTGCTTGCGAATCTCAGAAATCGCTCAATTTTACCACCTCAAGAAACCCCTTTACTACTACCGGCAACATTCGCTGCATACAGTTCAACAGCAACTAGACCAAATTCTTGAATCTCAGTCAGCTATTGCACAAGCGCTTCAAAGACGCGGATTGAGCGAAAGATTTGAATTAGAAGTAGATATCGTCAGTCGATTTTTTCTGTACAAACGCCAGCCCAAAGAAATAGGTTAAGCAGGACTAAGTTATCTTTAGTTAGTATAAAGTGCAACGTGCATCGCCCTTATCATCAATTCTTCAATCCAAAATCCCAAATCTAAAATCTAAAATCGCTTGTATGACTCCCATCTCCATTGTCATGACTGTCTACAACCGAGAACGTTATCTCAAAGCTGCCATAGAAAGCGTTCTCTCCCAAACTTACCCTAACTTTGAACTCATAATTTGGGACGACGGTTCCACAGACAACTCTCTCAACATAGCCCGCAACTACGCCAAACTTGACCCCAGAATCAAAGTCCTCGCCGCCGAACACCGAGGCTCCGGCTATTCCCTAATGGCCGCCATTAGAGAAGCCGCATTTCCTTACTTTGGCTGCGTGGATAGCGACGATTTGCTCGCCCCCAAAGCACTAGCAGAAACAGTTCCTATTTTAGATGCAAATCCTCAAGTAGGAGTTGTTTATACCAACTATTTACTCATCGACGAAAACGACTGCGTTGGCGGCGAAGGCCCTCTCTGCAAAATCCCCTATTCGCCAGAGCAACTGTTAGTAGATCCCATCGTTTTTCACTTTCGCTTAATCCGCCGTTCGGCTTACAATAATTGTGGCGGTGTTGACCCAAAATTTGCCAGTGCTGTCGATTACGAATTGTGCCTGCGGCTGAGTGAAGTTACAGAAATTAGAAAAATCAACAAACCGCTTTATTATTACCGCATCCACCAGCAAACCGTTTCTCGCCAGCATCGGGCCGAGCAAATAATATTATGCCGCACCGCTGTCGAACAGGCGCTTCAACGTCGCGGACTTGCTGACAAATTGGAGTTGGGAGTAGAACTTGTCGGTCAATTTCGCTTGCGACCGAAGCAAGTTAAGGATAAAATAGATAGGAGCAAGTTTTCGACCGCGGATGCTAATTCACCCAACAGCCAGTCAAGCATTTTTTTGGGCGCGAACGCTAATTCACCCAGCAACAAATCGACCGTATCAAGTCCGATTTTTGTAATAGGAGCCGAACGTTCGGGGACAACTCTCCTGCGTTTAATGCTAACAGCACATCCAGATATCTGCATTCCCCCTGAAAGTCTGTTCTTTGTGGCCCTAGAGTCAAAATACGGTGCGACCAAAGACTTGCTGCCTCAAATCGAAGATTTTTTAAATGACCTTTACAACAACAATTTTCACAGGTTTGGGGAGTGGAATGTTGACCCACAGCTTTTATTAGATAGCTTGACAAATAACAAGCAATTGAGTTACGCTCAAGCAGTTTCTACAGTTTATCGAACTTACCGCCAGCAGTTTGACCCGACAGCTTCGATTTGGGGAGACAAAAATCCTTTTCACATTTATCAATTAGGAAAAATCAGGAGATATTTTCCGGGTGTTAAGGTGATTTTGATTGTGCGAGATTTTCGGGCTTGTTACAGTTCTATCAAAAAATTAGTAGCAAAAGAGCAAGAAAGGGGGGAAGTGTGGCCGGGGATAAAAACGATAGGGGGACTGACTCACCAGTGGAATCAAGTTGTTAAACTCATCGAAAAATACCATCAAAAATGGGAGCAATTTTATTTAGTTTCTTACGAAGATTTGGTAAGGGAACCGTCCGCACAGTTAGCAAAAATTTGCAAGTGGATCGGGGTAGATTTTCAGGAGTCAATGCTGGAATTTTATCAACAAAATGCTGCGTTAGGTTTAGTTCCGCCTAGCCAAATGGTGTGGCATCCAAATACTTTAGAGCCGGTTGGGGTAAAGGGAATTAATGCTTGGCAAGATGAGTTGAGTTTTTCAGAGTTGGAAACTATTGAGTTGATGAATTGGAAAAACTTGGAAAAGCTTGGATATAAATGTACTTCATTATTTTAACAGGCAAGTTGATGGGCGATCGTTCAGGGCGATCGCTCTGCTGTTCCGAGTTCGATAGTCCTGGACGCATTGTAACGGTGTTGCAAGGATTTGAGATTCCGAGTTTACGCGGCACGACGGAGTGAAGGGCAACACTTGTGAATGACATAATTAGGTAGAAGCGTGCGTAAATCCTGTTCGCTCGCAAAAATTGCGGATTGGTGAATATACAAAGTTAAAACAATTAACCAAAGCTTATCTTTCCGCTAACCAGACGATTACCAAGCCTTTACCTTCGTGAGCTAGAGTGACATCCATAGGTCTCAAACCACTGTTTTTTAGCTGGAAAAAAGAGATATGCCACTAACTTCCAAAGCACTTTTAGTAGAAATCCAGCATAACACAGGAGCGAGTCGAAACTTGCATTTTTATGCCAAGGGCGAAACCATTCCTATGATGTCGCAAGGCCTGTGGCGAGTCTGTCAAGGTTTAGCACAACTGAGCACGCTTTATCCAAACGGGGAAGAAGGACTTTTGGGTTGGGTTGGGCCTTCGATGTGCTTCGGTTTGTGGTTGACAAGCTTGCAGACTTACCGAGCTACGGCGACATCAGATATTTATTTGATGTGGTATTCTATGGTGGAAATCGAAGCTTCTCCTCAATTGGCTCACGAGTTGCTGCCTCAAATGGTACGGCGGCTGCGACAAATGGAAGCAATTTTAGCGATCGCCGGACAGCGACGAGTAGATGACCGTTTGTATCAGCTACTGCTATTATTGCAACAGGAATTCGGTCAGCCTGTGGTTGAGGGAACTCGTTTGAATATCCGCTTGACCCATCAAGATATTGCTAATGCAATTTGCACGACGCGGGTAACAGTAACTCGAATGCTGGGAAAATTGCAGCAGCAAGGGTTAATCAGTCGAGATGGATCTCGGCATTTAATTCTTAACAAAGGTGTTTTTGCGTCCACGTCGGATTTGTTTGGCTGCAACCCTCAAGCAGTGTAGAACCGACAGCAATTTGCATCTACACTTTTTTGCATCTACATAAAGTCTTCCAGTATTAGTTATCAAATCTCAGTGTATCAGAATTGTTTGTCTGGCTCTTCCTCTCCCTATCTACAGCCATACGTTTGCAGTTGGAAAAGATATAATTAAGCGGTGCATCTCTTTAGGACTAAACTCAATGGCTAACTCAACTCAAGAAACACCGCAACCAGACAAAAAAGAATTAACTCAGATCACAGCTAAACCTCAAGAACAACAAGAAGAACCGCCAAATAAGGGTGACGGGCGGAAATAGTCGATCGTT
>NZ_JAUBOX010000021.1:0-99950 GCF_036700445.1 Microcoleus sp. T3_B1 | reverse complement strand
AGTTTTTATCAGCTATTACTCGTTACCAGGATCTGCCTGGTAACGCAGATCCGGAGGCTCCGCCTCCAATTTGCCCCAGCAAGAGACGGGCGGAAATAGTCGAGCGTTAGTTTTTATCAGCTATTACTCGTTACCAGGATCTGCCTGGTAACGCAGATCCGGAGGCTCCGCCTCCAATTTGCCCCCGCAAGAATCGAGGCTCTTCCTCTGGGTATTGGCTCGCAGGCAGATCCTGGAAGTTAATCGGGTGTGTTTACTATTGACAAATTATTCAGTTTGTGTATTGCCGTTGTTCGATCGCAAATTCGGCTTTTCCGGCTTCCCTCTGCGTCCATCCAAAGAAACCACATCAGCCTCAGAACTCTCTCTAGCCACCCGAATCAGCAACCCTGACAACAACAAACTTGCCAACATCGAAGAACCCCCGTAACTAAAAAACGGCAGCGGCAAACCCGTAGTCGGCAAAACCCCCGTCGCCACCCCAATATTCAGCAGCGACTGTCCCACCATCACCACCATCACCCCAATCGCCACCAACTGACTCTCAATATTCCGGGCCCGCGTCGCCACCCTCAAAGCCACAGTAGAGTAAGCCGCCAACATCAGCAACAGCGAGAAACCTCCCACCAAACCAAACTCCTCAGCAAACACAGCAAAAATAAAATCGCTGTACTGAATCGGCAAATAAAATAACTTTTGCTGCGACATCCCCAAACCCACACCCCAAATGCCCCCTGAACCGACAGCCAGCAGACTTTGAATCAACTGATAGCCGTCTTGCATCGGGTCAGCCCAAGGATTGAGAAAAGACATAATCCGGCGGCGCTGATATTCCCTCAAACTAATACTTAAAACCGCTAAAAGCATTCCCCCCATAGCCGTTGCGCCCAACTGCAAGTAAGGCAAGCCCGCAGCCAAAGCCACCAACCACAAAGTCATCCCGCACAAAGCCGTGGTACTTAAATTCGGCTGCAACAAAATTCCCAAAAGCATTGCACCGAAAATTAACAGCCAAGTTAAGCGAACTTTATTCGTCAACCGGGACCAGTTGCCGAAAATGCGGGCGCTTTGGAGAACAAAAAACGGCTTGATCAACTCAGAAGGTTGAATAATCGGAACCGGGCCCAAAGATATCCAGCGAGTCGCCCCGTTTATAGTGGTTCCCACCCCCGGAACTAAGGTCAGCCACAGCAATCCCAGCAGCAACAAAACGCCTAACTGAGCTGTTTTCAGCAGGTACCGCAGGGGGGAGTATACCATCAAGTTAAAACCTGCCAGCCCGATCGCCACTGCGATTAGCTGTCGTTTAAAATAATAAAGGCCGTCTCCAAATTCATAATTTGCAATGGGATAGGAAGCCGAAAACAATGCTGTCAGCCCGACAAACAGCCACAGAAAAGTCAGCCACCTCAGCCACCGAGCCTCAGCGGCCCATTGAGAGGCGCTGGGGTCAAAAAAGGGAATCAAGCGTCGAATGTCATTAGCCATAGGATTTTAGAATGCTCTCAATAAACTCTAACAAAGATGGCTAAAGTACCAGATTGGTTAATTTACGCATTAATCTGTTCGCTATTATATGGTTTGTGGGGATTTTTTGGCAATTTAGCGACTAAATATATTGACTACAAAACAGCTTTTGTTTATGAAGCAATTGGCGCTATCTTAACTACTTTATTTATTATTATCAAAACTAATAATTTTAGTTTTGAGGGAGATGTTAGGGGAATTTTGTTTGCCATGTTAGTTGGCGTTTGTGGCACTGTGGCCTCATTAGTATTTTTTATAGCCCTTGGCAAAGGTGAAGTTGCCAATGTAGTGAGTGTTACGTCTATCTACCCGCTGATTACTATATTATTATCGTCTTTATTCTTGAAAGAGGCTATTACGTTACCACAAATGCTTGCTGTTTTGTTAGCGATAATCGCAGTTATACTGTCTTCTTATTGAAATATTTGTCAATGATGAGATTAACAACGCTGGACATTCTTCCTTCTACTAGAGGAATCCTAAATGATTCAGATAAATTTGTAGGGGTAGTGCTAAGAGTGCCTACCCCCTATCTATCGGGCAACCACGGGGGATTGCCCCTACAATAATTATGCAAATGATGCGAGGATTGCTATATAACAACAAAAAAGAGGTCATCGCGACCTCTTACCCCTCTACTAATCCAGCTTCGGCTCTTAAAGTAAACCTGTATTAGCTCCGGGCTTACCGGTAGCCAGTTGCACTTTAATAATTCTGCCGCCCATTTTCATAATTCTTTGCTGTTCCCGGAACCAGTTGTCGTAAGGAACGAGCTTAGTAAAATAGGTATTTTGCAATTCGCGCTGAGTGCGGATGCGAGTTTGACTTGGGACGCAAGCAGTCACCTTAAACATTCTCATGGGAAACTAACTCCTGAGTAGGTTTACAGATTATTAGATGGATTTTTTAAAGATTGAAGGCAGGGAGTTAGGAGTCAAAACTAGCTCGTTAAAACTCGTCGGGCTTTCTCGACAAGCCTTTGACGGTCTAGCAATCACTCTCAACTTCCCTGACCTCTTTTCAAAGTCAAAGGTAAAAAGTCCAAAGTAAAAAGTAAAAAGTTAAAAGAGGCAAGAAATAAATCTTCTTCCTTCTTCCGACTTCCATCGGACTGAAATCTGTTACATCCGTTACATCCGTTACATCCGTTACAGAATCCGTTGCCGAACTTCCTTCTTCCTTCTTCCTTCTTCCTGAGTCTTAGCTCAAGCCAGAGCAGATGTAGTCGAAATAGACGCCCATTTCTTTACCAGCGTCAGAACCGACCAAACCGGCGGTGACTTCTTTCATTGCTTGGATTGCTTGTACGGTAGAACCGATGGGCACGCCCAAGGAGTTGTAGGTTTCTTTCAAACCGTTGAGCACGCGCTCATCGAGGATGGAAGGGTCGCCAGCCAACATAGCGTAGGTGGCATAGCGCAGGTAGTAGTCCAAGTCGCGGATGCAAGCTGCATAACGACGAGTGGTGTACATATTGCCGCCGGGACGAGTTACATCAGAGTACAACAGAGACTTAGCAACTGCTTCTTTGACGATTGTGGCTGCATTAGCGCTGATGGCGGTAGCGGCGCGGACGCGCAGTTCGCCAGAAGCAAAGTAGTTCTTGAGCTTGTCTAGAGCGCTGATGTCGAGGTACTTACCTTGAACGTCAGAGGAATTGATAACGGCGGTAATTGCGTCTTGCATGGTTGTCTTGTTTCCTAGAAAGTGGCTGAGTCAGTCCAATTTTGGAGCGAGAATTTGGGATTTGGGATTTGGGATTTGAGATTTTTAAGTAGACGCTTATCTGCAAAAGCTTGTAGCTTGTTACCAGTAACGCCCAATTTTTCAATCTAAAATCGAAAACCTAAAATCGAAATTCCTTACTGCATCGCACCGATAACGTAGTCGAAGTAGGAGGAAGCTTCGGAAGCATCTTCTCCAGACAGCAGCGAGCTTGCTGCATTTTTCATAGCGCGAACGCCTTCGGCGACGGCTTCAATCGGGGTGCCGAGAGATTTGTACATTTCGCGGACGCCGACAATACCGATTTCTTCGATCGGAGTAATGTCGCCAGCTACGATTCCGTAGGTAATCAAACGCAGGTAGTAGTCCATGTCGCGCAAGCAAGTTGCGGTCATTTCTTCGCCGTAAGCGTTGCCGCCGGGAGAAACAATATCAGGGCGTTTTTGGAAAAGTTGGTCGCCTGCTTGTTTGACGATGCGTTCGCGGGATTCGCTCAAAATTTGGGCGATGCGGACGCGGCGTTCACCAGAGGTGACGAAGCTTTTGATCCGATCTAATTCACCTGGGCTCAAGTAGCGAGCTTCGGCGTCTGCGTTGACGATTGATTTGGTGACGATACTCATCTTGTGTGTACCCGCTGGATATTTTGCAATTGCGAACTGCTCCGCGCTGAGCTAGCGACGGCGGGCGCTTGCATCCCTTACCTTTCATGCTCAGGCAGGAGCTTTGACTCCGAAGGTCGGACTTTCCACAGCCAGCAACTGTTGAAGTTGTTGGGGGGCGGCTGCCTTCGGTGTTTGACGGCGCTTGTTCTTCACACCGGTGCGCTTGTGAGTGCCCGCACTAAGCCTGTCGCTTACAATACCATAAATGACTGATGCGATCTTTAATTTATGATAAAGATTGCAGCAGGCCACTTAGTGGCGATCGAGTGACTGTCGGACAGTTAGTAAGGATATTGCTCCTCGGACGCAACTACCTCTCGCAAGTATTTTGAGGCATTATGTTCACATTCTGAGTGTTACTGTAATAGTTTGTAACATTCCTTTTCATATTTGGGCCCTCGCTTGGGTCGGAAAAGTTAAAATTTCCCCGTTAAAAAATTGCTAAAATTATCTTGCAGCAATGGTTACAGGCGATATAGGCCTCGCGAGGGAGTTGTGACGGGCGAGGGCGCGAGGTTCAAAGGCTTGGCCCTGAGATGGAGGGAAGCGGGAGATGGGGGGAGACAGCGCGGAGACAGGGGCCAGATGTGCGATCGTCTCACATCTTGCACCATTCTCAATCAGTCTTGGACGGGCGGGATCTCTTGCCCAAGGCGTGTCAACTTAAGGTAAAACCGATAGTCCGTCAGGGGTTGAAACCCCTGCCTCAAAGCGAAAGTCCTCGCTTCCGAGGACTAATGAATGATTCAGTCCTCTTTTAGAGGACTTTCGCTATTAGACAGGGAATTCATTCCCTGGCGGACTGCCGGGTGAGCGGGAGGACTGGCGGACTAAAAGCTTAAGTTGACACCAATGTTTCCTACCCAACCCCTACTCCCCGCAAGAACACTCACTCTTTGTGTTTGTGGAACAGGCATCTTGCCTGTTCTCGATCGCGATGCCAGATATAAAATTATCGGAAATCATAACTTTCGAGCTTGTAGCTAGATTTGACTCTCACTTTAAATCTGGTGCGCCGTGAAAAGAAATCTATCAGCCCTTAAAAAAGCTTTACAGTTTGGCATTAGCGGTGCAGTCGGCGGTTTCGTCGGCAATCTAATCACCGAACCTTTCATGCAGCGACTCCCTGGTTCGGAATCTTTTTTTGACAGTGCTTTTTTTGACAGTGCTTTTTTTGACAGTGTATTGTCCACAGGTCGCTGGTTTGGGCTCGTAGGCGGTGGTATTGCTACGGCTATCATGTTCGGCTATTATTTCTATATCAAAGGCAAGCCTCAAATTAAACAAGCTTTAAAAAATGGCGGATTGTTTGGTTTAATTGCAGGAGCCATTTCTGGGGCGATCGCCGAAGGTATTTACAGCGGAATTGGCGACGGAAACAACGAATTATTGCGAGTCATTTGCTGGGGAATAGCTGGCAGTTTGTTAGGACTTGGACTTGCACAGCGGATTCCTAATTTGGGGGCGCTTCGCGGCATGGGAGGCGGCGGTGTTGGGGGCGTGTTGGGCGGCTGTTTGTTTATTCTGTTTGCTTACAATTTATCCGGTACCGCGGGTCGTTTAGCTGGCTGTGCTGCGATCGGTTTTTGGATTGGCATCATGTTGGTTGTAGCTGAAACTTTGTTCAACAAAGCTTGGCTGGTAATTAGTTACGATACCGGAGCAAATCGCACTCTCACTCTGGGCTCGGAACCCGTGACTTTTGGCAGTGATGAAAATTTGTCTATTATCTGCATTCCTAATGTTTCGCCCTTGGCGATGCGGTTTGAATTGGAAGCAGGTCAAATTGTTTGCGAGAATGTTGATAGCGGGGCGGTGAGTTATTTGCGATCGGGCGACCAAAAGAAAATCGGCAACTGTACAATTACAGTAGGAAACTCTGACTTGCCAGCCCCAACACCGACAAATCTTCCGCCTACCTTTATATCAGATCAGCCCGCAGTAAATTCTTTTACCAGCGGTCAATTTTCCCTGAAATTAGGAAGTCGAGTTATTCCTCTGACTGCGGGAACTCAACTATTCACCTCTGACATACCGAGTTTAACAGCCGCAGCATCTAACGGTCTTGTAGCTATAGTGACTTCTCGATCGAGAAACGAGCTTTCGTTAGGATTGACCAATTTGTCCGATCGCGCTTGGTGGGCTACAGACATTCAAGGCGATATAAAAATGGTAGAACCTGAAAGTACCCTAACTTTGGCGTTGGGAACTCAAATCGAATTCGGTGAAATTGACGGCGAGATTGTGTAAGTAAGTGAGTACAAACTCATCGAATAAAATCATTTACAATCAGCCTTTCCTGGGCGGGCTCTCCGGCCCAACCCCTACTCCCCACAAGAAAATTTAGTCGGTGTGGAACGGGCATCTTGCCCGTTCTTAACGGGAGCTCCGGCCCAACCCCTACTCCCCACAAGAAAATTTCCTCTTTGTGGAACGGGCATCTTGCCCGTTCTTAACAGGATATCCGGCCCACCGCACAAGAAAATTTCCTCTTTGTGGAACGGGCATCTTGCCCGTTCTTAACAACAATTCAAGCAGAACTTCCGCTAACTCCATTAATTACCGCCGCACCAATCAAATGAGCCAAACGCAAAGCTTCAGGAACTTTACCAGTGTCTGTCAAACGCTGGAGCACCCTCGCTATTACTTCGGGTTGTTCGCCGCACACTTGAAAAAAGAAAGGTTCAAAAGCGTGAATTTTACCAGCGCGGCGCAACAATTCTAAACGGTATTCCGAGTCGGGTAAATGGCGGAGAGCTTTTTCAACAGCAGCTAAATCTGGTTGGCGGCGCATGACAGCAACGCAAGGAATTTGCAGCCGCGATGCTAACTCGGGAAGGTCAATAACATTGAAGCCGCCGAAAGCAATTCCGTCGAGCAAAACCAGATGCAATTGCGGCAGAAATTTGCCTCCGAGCAGTAGCCCAGAAATAGCATCCGTGGCATCTAATCCGTCTGGGAGGACTTGTCCCCACACCATTCCTTCAAATCGAGTTCCCCCGCAGACTATGCCCGCGATCGACACCAGACTGCCGTTTGTACGAGAAAACGGAGCGTCGTCAAAGCCAATAACCTTAATTGTGCGATCGAGCCTCAGCAAATCTGCCAGTTTCAACTTGTGGAGTTCCCTAAGCTAAAGTTTGTGACATTAATTTGACTTCTAGATATAGTATCATATCCCTTAAAGACCTCATTACTAAAAATATTTTAGACAAGTGACCAAAAAATACGTAGCAGCGATCGACCAAGGAACCACCAGCACCAGATTTATCGTATTCGATCGCCAGGGACAGATAATTTGCAGCAACCAACAAGAACACCAGCAAATCTATCCGCAACCAGGATGGGTTGAACACAATCCCGATGAAATTTGGCAGCGCACCCAAAGCGTGATTAAAAATGCCCTCGAAATCGGCAATATCGACCCGAAAGATATTGCTGCACTCGGTATTACCAACCAGCGCGAAACTACAATTATTTGGGACAAAAAAACTGGCAAACCTTACGGTAATGCCATTGTTTGGCAAGATACCCGCACTCGCTTTATTTGCGAGCAATTAGCTGAAGTTGAGGGCAAAGATCGATTTCAAAAACGATGCGGTTTGCCGCTGACAACTTATTTCAGCGGGCCGAAAATTAAGTGGATGCTGGACAATATTCCCGGATTGCGGGAAGCTGCAAATCGAGGGGATGCGATTTTTGGCAATGTCGATACTTTTCTGATTTGGCACCTGACTGGCGGCGCGCACATTACCGATGTTACCAACGCCAGCCGCACGATGCTGATGGATTTGCAAACCCTCGATTGGGATGCCGAAACTTTGGAAATAATGGCAATTCCCCGGCAGATGCTACCAGAAATTCGCCCTTCGAGTCAAGTTTTTGGAACTGCAAAAGGATTGCTTGCAGGTGTTCCGATTGCTGCTGCTTTGGGCGATCAGCAAGCCGCCCTCGTCGGGCAAACTTGTTTCAGTCCGGGGGAGGCGAAAAATACTTACGGTACGGGCTGTTTTATGCTGCTGAATACCGGTGAGGCGATCGTCCCTTCAAAGCAAGGGTTACTAACAACAGTCGCCTACAAGATGGGAGAATCGCCCGCTGTGTATGCTTTAGAAGGCAGTATTGCGCTCGCCGGAGCTTTAGTGCAGTGGCTGCGGGACAATTTGGGTATCATCAACACATCTGCAGAAGTAGAAACATTAGCAAATACAGTCGAAGATAGCGGCGGAGTTTACGTTGTCCCGGCATTTTCTGGACTCTACGCACCCTATTGGAAAGACAGCGCGCGGGGAGTAATTGCAGGTTTAACTCGCTACGTGACTAAGGCACACATTGCCCGCGCAGTATTGGAAGCTACAGCGTGGCAAACGCGAGAAGTATTGGAGGCGATGAATCAGGATTCTGGTGTGCAGCTTTTGTCTTTAAAAGTAGACGGAGGTATGGTGGTAAATCACACGCTGATGCAGTTTCAGAGCGATGTTTTGGGAGTGCCTGTGATGCGGCCTGTGGTAGCAGAAACTACTGCACTCGGTGTGGCTTATGCGGCCGGTTTGGCGGTGGGTTTTTGGAGTCAGCTAGCCGAATTGCGGGACAATTGGGCGGTGGATTGTACTTGGGAGCCGAAAATGCCGATCGCACTTCGCGAGCAAAAATATCGCTTTTGGAAAAAAGCAGTTTCCCGCACATTCGACTGGGAAGAATGAATCGCTGAGTTAACCCCAAAATGCCTATTTAGTGATATCATTAAATCCAGCACTATTTTTCAAATTGCAAATAGATGATTTCGCTAAATAACTTAAAAAAAATTCTCACCGCCTTTCTATTGATACTGACACTGGCATTTGTAGAAATCGCCACTAATTCCCAAATCGCCCTCGCAGATACAGCTACAAATCCCACAACCGCAGCCGAAGTCTTCACCACCAACTGTGCAGGCTGTCACATCAACGGCAGCAACATTATCAGGCGCGGCAAAAACTTGAAACAAAAAGCATTAAAAAAATACGGCATGGATTCCATCGCCAACATTTCCAACTTAGTAACCAACGGCAAAGGTATTATGCCCGCTTACAAAGATCGTTTGTCGGAACAACAAATTATCGATGTTTCAGCTTACGTGCTATCCCAAGCCGAAACCGATTGGAAATAGAACCTCGGTAGATTATTTATAGCTCAATACGCTTGGGTTAAAACTGTTTACTCCGAGGAGATCCCCCTAAATCCCCCTTAAAAAGGGGAGTAGGGGTTGACTTTGAGCAACTTCTTGTCCCCCCCTTTTTAAGGGGGGCTAGGGGGGATCTGGCTTAACTGAACGGTATTAATTTATAGCTTAGGCAATCTTGCCACAGACATCAGATATTTCTTTACCGCAGGTTGAAGCGCGAACAGAGTTTCACTTTCGGCTTGGACTGTTTCAATTAGCGATCGTCTTAAAAGCGATTCCAGCGCCTTCAGCAATTCTGAATCCCGATCTTGCTGAATATCGGAGTACAATTTTTCACAACCAACAGGCTTGACTTCTTTCGCCATGCAGTGTAATAGCTGGATTTCTAATCCTGATAAGCGATTAAACTGCCGAGATAACGTATCGCTATAATCTCCCAGAAACAGCCCATTTCTTAAAAACTTAGCAATGCTGTCCCCAAACATATCATGAATAGTTGTCGTTACTATTTTTAACGCTAAAGGATTGCCGCTGTATGCCTCTATCAATTCTGAGTATTGACCTTCTTCAGACAAACCCTTGTTTTTAAGGATTTCCACAGCCGCTTCTCCCAAGCTACCCAATTTCAATGACCGTACAGATTGATTTTGACCTTCTAACGCCGCAATTTCTTTAGGTTTTTCGCAGCTAGTCAACAGCAAGCAACTTTGATGCTGCGATTTTCCTACTTGTTTCAGAAATTCCCCATACACTTGATATCCTTCTCGATAATTTCCTGTTAACTCCTCAGTGCAGAAAACAGCTTCCCACTCATCTAAGATTATCAAACATCGACGCTTTTGTAAACACTGAATCAGGCGCTGGATACCATCAGCGATGATTGTCGGTTCTATTGCATTTGTCGAAGCAATTAGACTATCCAGGGAAAACTCAATCTGCGATCTCGCAGATTGAAAAAAAATTTTATCCTGAGTAATTAACTGCAATTTATCTAAATCGCTTTGCGGTTTATCAGATAAAAATTCGATTAAATTTACCAGAGTATCTGCCAACACAGGTGCGTGACTGAGGTTGACCCAAATTAAGGACTCAAACTGCTGTTTAATCAGATTTGTTAGCTTAGATGTTAAAGCAGTTTTGCCAATGCCACCCATACCCAATACAGCAACTAAGCGGCAGTCTTCTTGTAAAATCCATTGTTCTAAGTTAGCAAGTTCTGTTGTGCGCCCGTAGAAGATAGACGTATCCACCGCCAGCCCCCATTCAGTTCGATTTTCGATGGGAGTTTGGGTAGTTTGAGTATAATTTCTCAATGTAGGAAGCAATGTTTCGCCACTACCCTTTTGTTGATAACCACGTATTTCTAGCATACTTGGGATTTCTTTCCAGTCTTTCGGTTGTTGCAGCGTCAAAACTTGAATGTAGCGATACAGCCCTCTCGATAAGTCTACTCTAATACCGGCACATTCGCGGTGGAGTGCGGCGGCGATTTCCACCGGACTATAATTGCAAAGCAATCCTCGCAGGTAAGTTTTTTCTAAAGGAGTGAGTCGCTGCTTTCTACTGCAAGTGTAATCTTGCTTGGCCGCTGTCAAGTCTGCATATAACTGTTCGAGATTCCAGCAAGCCGCAGCCTCTATAAACTTTTGTGCTGGTATTTGTAAAGGTTTATTTTGGTAGGTCATTTATACTCACAAGCAGAAGCACAGTCATAATTATTGATAATTTTACCAGCTTAAGAGTCTAACTTTCTGCCTATTTTTACGGGTGTGTGAGGAAAATTTAGGTACAACCTTTTAAATATTACAAGACTTACCAGAAAGAATTAGTTTAAAGCCCCAAGCCCGATCGGGAGAAATTAAAAGAAGACTCTTCATTACTCCAATCCTCTTCCTTCCAGGTAGAGGTCGCTGTCCCAGGTCAACTGTCAACTGTCAACTGAATAATGAAGCGCTCAGACTCCTGGAAGCCGCGTTTTTTACTGAATCTATGGGCCCGCTTGAAGTATTTTCTTAAAAAACCCCGTTTCCGAGCCCCCAGGCGTAAGTCCTATATTAAAAAGATAATTTTTAACCTAGTGTACTCACAAAAATACCTAATAAAAATACTAAGAGCTCTTAGGTAACTTATCGGTATTGAGTGTTTTATAAATGTAGAAGACAGGATTTTATAACACCTGCTATCAGAAAAGTTAAGAGGACAGTTTAAATGGCATCAGTTCAAGTGACAAGTCAGTTAACTACAACTGACAAGGAGATCCAGACTCCTAATCCTAACGATGGTTCTGCAAGAACTCGCGCTAAAGATTACATCTTAGAGGTAGAGTTAGTTAATGAGACTATATTCATTGATCTCTTTAAAGATCGAACCAGTACCTACGACCCTTTCGTGCAACTCTTTCAGATACCCAAAGGCAGCAGGGGTGCGAATGTCGCTGATGGGGCTCTTCTTCTTGCTCAGGATAATAATGGCGGCCTAGCAGAAGACTCAAAAATACCGAATTTTACTACTAACCAATACTTCAATGGTGCTCCCTTCCCGCTTAAAAGTGCGCCTGGTGTGGACTATGTAGTCCGCGTGACTAGCCGTGATACATTAACACAACTTCCTCAGCCTTTCACATTACAGGTTGCAACTGACCGTGGCAGTGTCGCCTTGAAAGACGCTATAACAGGTGCGCTTGTAGATCCAGCAGGCAGTAGTGGCATTCCCGTCGCGCGTTTCTTTGACAAGACGGCAGGAGGGCATTTTTATACTACAGACCAGATAGAGAAAAGTGACCGACTAACCAACTTTGCTCGTTTCCAGAGTGAAGGCGATGAATTTAAGGCTCCAGGCGACGGTAACGCAAAGGTTCAACGCTTCTTAAATACGGCATCAGGAACCTATTTCTTTACTAATAAACCTGGTGAGATACAGTTTGTTCGCACCTTACCCCAGTTCCGCGATCAGGGGGAGGTTTTCAATTCATATAGCACGGCTGTTCCGGGTGCAATACCCGTCTATCGTTTTACCAACCTGGCGAGGGAACGGGAAAATCCGCTAAATATTACACACTTTTTCACAACAAAGGCAGAGGACCGGCGGGCGGTACAGGCGAGGTCAGATTTCCGGGATGAGGGGGTTGCTTTTTATGCTCTTCCCGTCTAAGCAGGCAGTTGGATTCATCTAGGTTTAAAATGAGTAGTAGGGTGCGTGCGACGTACCCTACTTTTTTATCTATTAAACTTTTGGGTAACAAGCGATATTTTGGTCATCCTATGAACAATCTCAGTACAAAACCTTCCCTCTTCAAGGCTTTAACTTTAATTATCTTGTGTTTGTCTCTAATCTTAGCTGTCAACCCGCCCGCTTTCGCCTCGATTCACAAATACCCAGAAACTGCTGAGACAGTAATGTTCCGATCCGTACAAAGCCTGCGTGATACAGACGATAAAGCATGGCAAGTTGTTTTGTACAAGCGAGTCAAGTCGGGAGTAGTAAAGTCTTTAAATCTGAGATTAGTAGGATTTCCCGGAACAGAATTGCAGCATCCTGTTCCGCTGAAAGTTGCGGCGGGCAAGCGGGAAATGGGCAATGCTAATGATATTTGGAACGAGTCGGGTTTGCCAATTAATGTCGGAGAATACGATTTCAAATCAATAATTACACAATTGGAAAGTAATCGACCTTTGCTGTTGAGTTTGCCTGTGAAAAATCTAAAAGAAACAGAATTGCTGGTTCCTCCTTTTGCTGTCAGAGAATGGCGGCTGTTGTTAGAAAGAAACTAAATATATAGCGGTTCTCAAGCATGGTGAGGTATGCCCTATGCCCACGGAGGCCTATGCCCTATGCACGTCGGGTATCTCATGTTACTGAGAAAGGCTATACAAATTTAATCGCACTCTACATTTAAAATCGATACAATTTCCAATGTCACAAATCGTTATGTTTAAATTATGCCTTAAGGTAGATTTAACGTAGTTGAATAATAATGTGGTCGGGAAAAAACTAAATAGATCAATTTAATCGTACTCTACATTTCAAATCGCTAAAGTTTGATGGATGTATTAAAAATAACTTTATTTACTTAGACCTTAAGGTAGATTTAACCTATTTTAAGGGTAATTATGAAACAAACTCAAAGCTGACTTAGTCGGGTGACAAAACTTCAGTGTTTTAACGTAGGTGTATTCAGGGTGAAGCTACTATGACTTTAATCAGTAAAATTGTCCGAAAAGCTTTGGCAACAGGTTACTTAACGGTTGAGGCCGAAGAACAGTTGCGACAGCAGTTGCAGATGACCAAGTATGGTTTAGAAGATTTTGACGCTTTTATTAATTTGCAGAAAGAGGTGATGGAGGGTAGGGTGAAACAGCAAGCTTTGGAATTGTTACGATCGCGCAAATGTTCTGCGACGGCTTGAATCCAGTTCGATCGACCTTTTGGATCAATGGGATAAAAAATTTACAGCATCTTCTATTTTTATCCCTAACAGGGCTTACCCATTAAGACCGAAGAAACCGGGTTTTTTACCTAATCTCTGGCTGAAAACGAAGAATTTTCGTAAAAAACCCGGTTTCTGACCACCCGTGCCTAAGTTTTACCTAATTAGAACTTTCCAGCGCGATCGAACTTGACAAAAATACCAAAATCCGCAATAATAGTAGATTGTCTGTCTAAATCCGGCTCGGATCAGGTTAAGACATTCCAAAAGCTGGAGAGCAGTCAGCAGTCAAAAGTCCACAACGACCAATGACCAAAGACTCATCAGCTACCTGTACGGCAATCTCAACAACCATCCCATGACTTACGCAATCATTGAAACCGGCGGCAAACAATTTCGGGTAGAACCAGGCCGCTTCTACGACATCGAACTGCTTCACGTTGAAGCTGAATCCAAAGTCACCATAGACAAAGTATTTCTGATCCAGCACGAAGGCGAGGTTCATATCGGCCAGCCTTTACTAGAAAATGCCACTGTAGAAGGAACGGTTCTACGGCATTTCCGGGGCCGCAAAGTCCTCGTCTACAAGATGAAGCCGAAAAAGAAAACTCGGAAGAAAAAAGGGCACCGTCAAGAAACAACTCGCTTTATGATTGACTCCATCAGCGTCAACGGTACAGTCTTGGCCGCCAGAGACTTAACTCAAGCAGTTGTTGAAACTCCCCAAACCGCCGAAACTGATTCAGAATAAAAAATAGTAAATACAGTTGAGGATATTATGGCCCACAAGAAAGGTACAGGCAGTACACGTAACGGACGCGACTCTAATTCTCAGCGTCTGGGTGTCAAAAAGTACGGCGGTCAAGTTGTCAAAGCTGGCAACATTTTGATCCGTCAACGCGGCACTAAAGTTCACCCTGGTAATAATGTTGGTATCGGCAGAGATGATACTCTGTTTGCCATGATTGACGGTGTGGTGACTTTTGAGAGAAAAGGCAAAACTCGCAAGAAAGTCAGCATTTATCCTGTTGTAGCAGCACCTGTGGCTGAGCCCGTGGCTGAAGCTGTCGCAGTTTAATTCCTTGTTCCTAGGCTATGCCTGGGAACGCATATCTAGAGGCTATGCCTCCTGATTTTCTATCTCAATATACCCAGATACCCGACTTCTTTAAGAAGTCGGGTATCTAAGGTTTGGTAGACAAGTTTTGTGAGAAATAACCGATGATAAACAGCCTTGAACTCAAGAACTTTGGACCTATCCATCAGTTCAAGTGCGAGAACTTAGGTCACATTAATTTGATTATCGGCGGCAATGGAACAGGTAAAACCATTCTGCTCAAAGCGCTTTACAGTGCTATGCGAACCCTAGAAGAGTATAAACGGGGCAACGAACCACGCAATGCTTCCGAAATACTCGCAGACAAACTGTATTGGACTTTTGAGATAGAGAAAATCGGCGACCTTGTGAGCAAAGGAGCAGATGAACCACTATCTTTCAAGCTCAATTGTGATGGTCAAGATTTTTATTATAGATTTGGTAAAGACACCACGAAAAATATCCAAACTCTAGAAAATCATGTTCCACCTCGAAGTAGTAATTCTATTTTTTTACCTACAAAAGAAGTTCTCTCCCTGCATCATATCATTCTACAATCCCGCGAACAGAGCAAGACCTTCGGTTTCGATGATACCTATCTCGATTTAGCACGAGCACTGCGCCAACCTCCTACAGGTGGCCGAAATTACCAGCAGTTTGCTATGTCCAGAAAGAACCTAAGCGAGATTCTAGAGGGAAAGGTTGAGTATGATGAAAATTTGGGGCGTTGGCAGTTCAAGAAGGGGAATCAAAAGTTCCCTATTGGCGTAACGGCAGAAGGTATTAAGAAGATTTCCATTCTTGACACCTTACTAGGGAACCGTTATCTTGACCAAAAATCGGTAATCTTCATCGATGAGCCAGAATCAGCACTACATCCAGCCGCAATTTCAAAGTTTCTCGATATTATTGCCATGTTAGCTGAGTGTGGAATCCAGTTTTTCATGGCGAGTCACTCCTATTTTGTCATCAAAAAACTGTTTCTCATTGCACAGAAAAAGGATAGACTCTCAATTCCAATAATTTCTGTGAAAGATAATCGTTGGGAGCTCGCAAATCTCAGGGAAGGGTTGCCAGACAACCCAATTATCGACGAATCAATCCATCTCTACAAAGAAGAGGTGGAGCTGGCATTGCAATGACGACTGAGCCAATTAGTGAGTCTGGCATGACATTCGGCCCTTACCCAGAAGGAGATTGCTTCTACATTGAGAAAAGCGAAACTTATCAAAAAATCAACGAAGGCGTGAAGATAGCGGAGTTCTTACTGCTCCATTCCCAAGATGACTCTATAGTATGGATTGTGGAGGCAAAGCAGAGTTCCCCACGTCCTGAAACTCAGCCGAATTTCGATGAATTTCTCCTCGAAATTCAAGAGAAGTTGACCAACGCGCTCACTTTAAGTGTGGCAACTTGCCTAAAGCGCCATTCTACCTATGAAGAATTGCCTAACTCCTTTCAAACCCTTGATCTGAAAAAAGCCAGTTTTCGCTTAATACTGGTGATCAAGGGACATCAAGAGGCATGGCTACCACCCCTACAGGATGCGCTCAAAAAAGCACTCAACCCTACAATCAAAACTTGGAATTTATCTGCGACTTCTGTGGTGGTGCTGAATGACACAATGGCTAGATTACAAGGATTGATTAGCTAATTTGTGGCTAGCCTCCTCCGACAATTGTGACAACTTCTAAGATGTCGCCTTCTTGCATCTGTGTAGTTTCCCAAAATTGTTTGTGCAGAATTTCCCCGTTGTACTCCACAGCCACCAAACGCGGGTTTAATCCCAATTGTTTTAGTAATTTTGGTAACGGTGTGTCGATCGCACAATTGCGGGTTTCTCCGTTAACTTGCAGCGCAATTTTATTTATCATAAGTTATTAGTTATTAGTTATTAGTTATTAGTTATTTGTTATTTGTTAGGTTCCCGACTTTTTCAATAACAGTCCTGGATGCACTTTTACCAGAGAAACCGGGTTTTTACCGAATTTGCGGGCTGTAACGTGTCTTCTCGCAAAAAAACCCGGTTTCTGACTACCGATGTGTAAGTCCTAGCTTACTGAAACCTAGCTTTTTCCGTGCAAAGCTTTCTGAGCTTTTAGATTCTGCATCCGAATCAACTGCGAGATGAAAAACTGCGTGACTAAAGTAGGCTGTTCTGCTTCCATAATCGCGCGTACTATGGCAACCCTTTGAGCTCCGGCATTCAATACTTCATCGAGGTTGTTGATATCAATTCCGCCGATCGCAAACCACGGAATCGGTGACTTAGTAGCAGCATACCGCACATAGTCCAAACCTGCGGCCTGTTTATCAGGTTTAGTAGGAGTGGAGTAGACCGGCCCAACTCCAATATAATCTGCTCCCGCGTCAACCGCTCGCTGCATTTCCTCGCCATTCGTAGTCGAACAACCGATGATCCGTCCCGGGCCGAGCAACTTGCGCGCTTCCGCCACAGGCAAATCTTGCTGTCCTAAGTGTACGCCGTCGGCATCCGCTGCGATCGCAAAATCCACGCGATCGTTCACAATCAGCAAAGCATCATAGCGGTGACAAAGTTCGCAAAGCTTACGCGCGTTGGCCAGCTTTGCGCCGTCGTCTGAGGTTTTGTCGCGGTACTGCACCAAAGTCAGTCCCCCTTGCAAAGCAGCTTCCACGACTCCCAACAAGTTGTCTCTCGGCGAAGTTACAAGGTATAACTGCGATCGAAGTAACTGCTGGTAGCGCCGGTAAGCCAGCAAATCGCTTTCGAGAGTATAAACCCGATAGCGCATCTGCTTAAAAGCCGCGCCCATATTCCGATCGTAAATTTTGCCATACTCTTCGAGTACCCGCAAAGCTTCTTCCACCCGACAGAAATTCGCCTCCAGTAGCTGCTGAATGCTCGAACGCTGCTCTTCCTGCGGGTGAGTCAACTCCGTACCCGGATCGGCCGGCGTATCCCTAGAACTGCGAAGTTCTGCGACGTGCCAAGCCGCCAATTCTTGACGCAGTTCCTTGCACTCGCCAGCTAAATCGGCGCTGTTGAGACCAAACCTGCACCATTCTTCAATAATTCTCAACCCTTCGCGCGATCGATCTAAATTTGCATCTAAAATCCGGCAGAGGGCTGGCTGTGCCGGTAAAGTTCTGTTTTGTTTGTCGGTCATTCAGAACCACCCTAATTATAATTAATCCTACCAGTCAAACCGCTACATTGTCCCACGCCGTCATTCGATTTTAGATTTTAGATTTTGGATTTTGGATTGACTTGCGCGAGATAAATTCGGGGGCTTGAGGATTTTAGATTTGAGATGCTTTCGATTGATTCCACGGAGCGAGACGGGGGCTTGTACCACCTTTGAAATTCTTGGTCAAGATCGTAGCAAAGTGATCGGCCTAATTTTTACCTCCACCGATTTAATTTAGACAAATTTTTAAGTTTTATTGAATTTGAGAAAAACGAAGCATAATAGATCAAACTTGATGAGAGTGAAATCGTTAAGCTGCATACCACACTTGGGAGGAGAGCCGTGAGGTTAGCAGAACAACACAAAAGATTAAGGGAGAACAACCCAAGCAGGCGGGCGTCTTTAAACTTCGATCGCGAAAACCCGACACGAAACACCGGAGGCGAAACTCGGATCACAGATAAGTTGCGTTTTTTTATGCTGATTTACTTACAACAGACCTGGTGCAAAGAAAAGCGATCGCAAAAATCTTATTTGAGTTCTTGCCTTCTACTCGTTTTTGCCACCACCGCCCTTTGCAACCATCAACCGTCAGTTATCGCTGCCGGGATACCGGGAGTGCAGCTACTTTCTCAGACGCTGCAGAGCGAGATTAACATACTGTACGTCAGCTCGATCGGCGGCAGCGACACAGGAGGCAACGGCAGCGATCGAGCTCCGTTTAAAACCCTTACCTACGCATTAAGCGTGGCCCCGCCCAAAACAGCGATTTTGCTAGCGCCCGGTACTTACAGCGAGCAAACCGGCGAAAAATTTCCATTAATGCTCAGGCCCAGCGTGACAGTTCAGGGAAATCCCAACACTCGCGGTCAGAATATTGTCATCAAAGGCGGAGGATACTTTATCAGTCCGACTTCGGCGGGTCAAAATATTGCGATTTTAGGCGCAGATGGGGCGGGACTCAGCGGGGTGACGGTGACGAATACCAACTATCGGGGTTACGCTTTGTGGATCGAATCGAGTTCTCCGACGGTTGTTAACAATACTTTTTCTGGCAGCACTCACGACGGCATTTCGGTAGTGGGTACTTCCAGGCCTACGATTGGCGGGAATGTTTTCTCGAAAAATGGAGCTAACGGCATCACGATTTTTGGCACTTCCCAGCCGGAAGTTCGAGATAATGTGTTTGAAAACACGGGATTTGGGGTGAATGTAGCGCAGAACGCTTCGCCTCTGCTGATTGGCAACAAAATTACTCGCAATAAGGATGGCGTGGTGGTGCAAGCTAATGCTAGACCCGTGCTGCGTAACAATTATATCGAGAGTAATCGGCGGGACGGAATTGTGGCGATATCGAGCTCTCTGCCGGATTTGGGAACTGCTGCCGAACCGGGGGGCAATGTCATTCGCAACAACGGTCAGTACGATGTCAACAATGCGGCCAAAGGTCAAGTAATCCCAGCTTACGGGAATCAATTGTCGAGCAGCCGGACGACGGGATCGGTTGACGTGGCGGGAACTTTTACCCCTGGGCCAATGGGGGGAAGTGCTTTGCAGCGTATAGCCGATCGACCTCCCAACATCGGTGGCCCCGACACTTCTCTCCCTGCTTACACCCCCGGACGGCTAAGCCCCAGAGTTGAAAGAGCGCCACTTCCCCCGCCTGCGCCCGTTTCCAGGCGACCAGTGCAAAATCTATCGGCACCGCCAAGCGCTCAGTTGCAGCAAGAGCTTTCTGGGAGGAATGTCGGTGCTTCATCGGTAGTCCCAGGGACGATCGCAATTCCTGTGCCCGATCCGAATTATCGATCAGTTTCGGAAAGTTCGGTACAGCAACCAATGATTCCTCCCAATTTTGATAGTTCGAGTTCGGTTGCTTCCGAAGGTAGATTGCCGGTTCCGGGCCGCAACATTCCGATCGGAAGGGGCGGCTATGTACCTGCTGCTTTAGGGGGGAATTCTTGGCCCGATGCCGCGGATAATTCGCCGTCGTTCGATCGACCGTCTGCTTTGGGTTTGCGCTATCGAGTTGTGGTGGATGCCAACAGTTGGGGCGATCGACAAAAAATGCAATCCCTCGTTCCCGGTGCTTTTCGCAGTTTTGCCAGCGGGCGACCCGTGATGCAAGCCGGTGCTTTTCGGGAACGCGAAAAAGCTGAGGAATTGCTACAAATGCTCAGCGCTAACGGTTTGAATGCTCGAATTGAAGAAATTAAATGAAATGGTCATTAGTCAGTAGTCATTAGTCAGTAGTCAGTAGTCATTAGACCTCTTTCAAAAATAACTAGGACGGGCAAGATGCCCGTTCCAAAATTTTATTAAAAGGACTTTTGCCAGAGGTCTATCAACTGTCAACTATCAACTGTCAACTATCAACTGTCAACTATCAACTGTCAACTGTCAACTGTCAACTGTCAACTGTCAACTGTCAACTGTCAACTATCAACTGTCAACTGTCAACTGTCAACGATCAAAACTTTTAGGGCCTAGCATATCGGATGCCAGACCCTAAAAAGTTTGTAAATTCAGTTGATTCAAGTGGGTTTTTAGCTCTGCTGAGTTTCAGCCAACTACAACTAAGGTGGACTTTTTTGCTTGCAACTACTCTGCATACGAGCTAGCTATCAGCGGAGTCTATTCAGACTTCTGTGTTTGACTGTTCTGCGATCGCAACTTTTGATTAATCCAATAGCCTCAAGCTATCTAACCAATACGAATCGCAATATCAACCTTTCTGTGCTAATAAGCTACACGGTTCAGGCGTTGCCTGCGAACTAGAGCCGATCGGGACAAATACTCTAATTCCAAATTTTTTATCCAAGTTTTTTGTGCTTCTTGGTTTTGCCCCTCATGTTTTTAAGTTAACACCAACTGCGCGCCTAAAAACACTTTGTTTACCAAACTTGACACTTTTTGATGTGACGAAATACTTCCAAAAGCGATTATTAACAATTTGTACGATCGCCCGATACCGCAACGTGCATAGCCGGCACTATTTGCTTGGTGTCAACGCAGCAGAGCTTCCCAAGTTGCGCGGCCGACAATGCCGTCTGCTGGCAGTTGATATTGTCGCTGAGCCGCCTTGACAGCAGCTTGAGTTTCCGGGCCAAACACGCCGTCAGCACTCACGCGCAAAAATCCCTTGGCCCGCAGCCGTTCTTGCAAATCTCTGACTGCCGGCCCGCGCATTCGTCTTCTTAAAACGGGAAAATTGGTGGGCTGCGCTTCGGGGCTAATCTCTGAGTTGTCGGCAGTTGGGGGAATGTTGGCTGTGGGGTTTTCGACCATCGCGCTCCGATTCGCAGGAAACAGCCGGTTCCAAGTATCTTGACCGACTATGGCGTCGGGAGGCAGGCCTGCTGCTTCCTGGAACTGAGACACAGCTCTAGCGGTGCTTTGTGAGAAAATCCCGTCTACAGTGCCAGTATAAAAGCCCAACAATTGAAGAGCAGCTTGGAGTTCGATGACTTCCGAGCCGCGGCTGCCCAATTTGAGCGTGGGGCGGACGATCGCACCTGTTTGAGCGATCGGGCTATTGCTGTTACTCTGTTCGGAGGTAGGTAGCTGTGCGACAGCAGGAGTAGGGGCGATCGAGCTCATTGCCAATAAACCGCACAAACTCCAGCCGAAGAGCAAACTGGGAACCTCGCGGGCGTCATTCCAGCTTGCTGTCAAGTTTTGGGACATTGGGAATTCGACCTCTGCAAAACTGGTAGCGATCGTACATCAAATCTGGAAAAAATTTACGCATCGGCCAAACAGGGCATGGGGCATGGGGCATGGGGCATGGGGCATTGGGCATTTCTGATTCCCCTCCCTTCCCTTTCCTAAAAATAATTTATCCCCTGAAATAGCTGCAATTGGCAAAAAAACTGCTAGATTGCCCTACAGAAAACATTGAACCGCGTTCATTGGGCCCCAGCAACACCATGTCCGAATCCATAACCGCCAGCCAAATAGACATCGGCAACGTCAACATCGGGAACTTCCAAGTCGGCAGCATCAGCGGCACCAAATACAACGACCTCAACGCCAACGGCCGCCCAGATCCTGGAGAATTCCCCATTCCCAACTGGCAAATCTACCTCGACCTCAACAACAACGGCCAGCCTGAGTTTAACGAACCTTCCACCCTCACAAACCCGCAAGGCAACTACATCTTCGCCAACCTGCCGCCGGGAACTTACCAAGTTAGGGAAGTCCAGCAGCCGAACTTTCGCCAAACTACCCCAAATCCCGCACCCATCACGATTACCAGCGGCACAAATGCTGGCAATATCAATTTTGGCAACAACTTTAACGCAGGGACGATCGCAGGGACAAAATTCAACGACATCAACAACAACAGCAGCCGAGATCCTGGGGAACAAGGGCTAGCTAACTGGCAAATTTACCTCGACCTCAACCGCAACAACAGGCTCGACGGTGGCGAACCGGTTACTTTGACAAACGCTCAGGGCAATTACGCTTTTGTCAATATTCCCGCAGGTACATATTTGGTCAGAGAAGTCCAGCAACCGGGTTTTCGCCAAACCACGCCTGACCCCGGCCCGGTTAACGTTACTTCCAACGCGACTGTCAACAACATCAATTTTGGCAATGTCTTTTTTGTCGGCAGCATCAGCGGTCTCAAATACAACGACCTCAATGCCAACAGCGTCAGAGATGCGACAGACCCGCCTCTGGCTAACTGGCCAATTTACATCGACCTCAACGGCAACGGCAGCTTTGAGCCCGGCGAACCCAACACCATCACAAACCCCCAAGGCAACTACACTTTTGCCAATGTTTCTCCCGGCCGGTATTTGGTGAGGGAAGTCCAGCAACCGGGATGGGTACAGACTACGCCAAATCCAGGCCCGATCGACATAACTGGCAATACCAATGTTGTCGGCGTCAATTTCGGCAACAATTTTCCTACCGGCAGCATCAGCGGCTTCAAGTTCAACGACCTCAACGGTAACGGTATCAACGAACCGACGGAACCGAGAGTTGCCAACTGGCCGATTTACCTTGATTTCAACAACAACGGCGGCCGAGACCCCAACGAACCTTCGACTTTAACAAACCCCCAAGGTAATTTCTCTTTTATCAATTTGCCTCCAGGGACTTATGTGGTGAGGGAAGTCCCGCAGCCCGGTTTTCGACAAACCACGCCTAATCCGACTCCCATTACCGTGGGTAACGGCACAAATGCCACTAATCTCAGCTTTGGTAACGTGTTGGTGACTGGCACGATCAGCGGTGTGAAATTTAACGATTTTAACGCTAACGGCCGCCTAGATCCGGGGGAACCGCCGATCGCCAACACTCAGATTTACATCGACCTCAACAACAACAGCAGTTTAGATCCGGGCGAAGCGAGTACCTTAAGCGACGTTCAGGGCAATTACAGTTTCCGTAACGTTCCTGTAGGTAGTTATGTTGTCCGCGAAGTTCCGCCGCCCGGTTTCATTCCAACGACTCCACCTGCGGTGGTTGTTGTCTCCGCAGATATTCGGGCTAGCAGCATCGATTTGGTGATGCCAGATGCTGAGGGTTGGTCGGCTAAATCCTTGAAGGGCGACCTGCTGACGGATGCCAGCAACTATACCTGGCCCGAAACTGCGGGTAATATGGGGGCGGATAGCTTGCTTTTGAGCGAGGCTCGTGATAGTTATCGAATTAGTGATTTTTTGGTCGATCGACCTGTTGCCAATTTAGGCAATATTCCTAACATTGGGCCACAGAATGTCGGTCTGGATACTTATGCACAAGTCGGTGAATTTGTCAATAAAAATGAATTAATTAAAGGGGCGATCGCTCACTCGTTTGTGCCGATGGGCGCGAGAGATTTCGGGGTTATGTAGGGTGACACATTCGCTCGATCGCCCGGAATCCCAAACCGCAGATAAAAATCAGGAAGAGGTTAAAGGGCGATCGCGTGATACCCTATTGTTGGCAACCTCCAACACTCAAGCCTAAGTTCCGGCAACTCCGAAGCTGGCTTGTATATTGGGTGCAATATTCAGAGGCAGTAGCATCTCTGTCAGTGAGAAACTATCAGGTAATTCCCCCAAACCCGATCGGCGTATTTCCAGGCAAAGCAAGTCATATCAAGTCCGGTAGATCGATCGATGCTGGGATATCTGTCATTGGCAATCCCAGAGGAGGCGATCGCCTAGGACAGCGAACCAGGACGAACAAGAACAATGCAGCCGGACTTGATATCAGGGGGGAGAAGTCAGTCTTAGGCTTTTTAAAGCTCGAAACAGCAAGTATGTACGGACAGAGAAGGCGTGCAAATCCTGAAGATGTTGCCCTCAAATTGCCAGGGTTCTTCAAAACCTGATATACTTGCCAGCGACAAAGCTTGAGGCATTGTTGTGTGAGATGGGAACATTACCTCAAGTGCAGACGTATGTAAAATCGAGTAGCGGTTGTCAGCTATTAGTAAAAACTACTCAGCAAGTTACAACCCATACAGTAGTCTGTAATTTACGTGGATTTAGGTGTGAAGGAGAGAAATCATGACAGAAACTAAGGAAGAGCGGATTGCCCAGCAATTACAGCCAGTTGTGGTTGGGAATGCTGGCCCGGCAATTTTAGGCATCAAGTTCTTTGACCAGAACCGGGATGGCATCAGACAGGCAAATGAACCAGGTCTGGCGAATGTCCCCATTCTCATCCAAACAGCAACAGCAACAGGTAGCACAACAGTATCACCCGGAGTAAATGCCGGGCTACGAACCACGACGGACGCTAACGGCGCGTTCTCATTCATAAATCTTGTCCCCGGCAATTACGTACTCACGGAAACGGCAATACCTCCTGGTTTAACCCCTACTACTCCCAACCCCCTAGCTGTCACCCTTGGCAACAGAAATGTCAACGTTTTCTTTGGCAACGGCCCAGTCGATGTAGGCAGCCGAATCGTTGGATGCAAATATTTAGACATAGATGCCGACGGCTTCCGAGATGGGAATGAACCGGGGATTAAAAATGTCAGGATATATATTGATTCAAATGGCAACGGTCAACGCGATGCAGGGGAACAGAACACCTTAACAGACAAAAATGGTGCATGGTCGTTCAACGTAGCACCCGGAACCTACAAGATTCGGGAAGAACGGATCAGACGACAGATTAGTTCTGTTACCGGACTAGAAGTTAACGATAACCCTCCAAACGCCGAACCCTTAGAAACAAACGATTTTCCCCAAAGCACTCCCCCCGGCAACGTTCCCGTACTGGACGTGACAGTAGCAGCAGGTCAAACATTTGCCTGCGCTCAAGTTGGCGATACTCCGCTCTATCAAATTGAAGTTAACAAGTTTCGAGACCAAGACCGCAACGGCTTGCGAAATCTTGTTAATGGACTCTTGGAACCCCCCATTGCCCGAGTACCGTTTATTTTAGATGTGAACGGGAACGGTCGCTGGGATGGAGCAGGCTCCGAACCGATAGCCATCACAGATGCGAACGGAGTCGTTACCTTCAAGGATTTGCGAGCTGGCAATTACAGAGTCTTGGAAATTTTTCCAGGTGTACTGCCTGCAGAAGTAGGTGGCGGTGCCCCAGGAAACCTCAATGCTCCAGTAGCAACCACTCCAAACCCCGCTCTGGTTTCGGCACCAGGGCCGCAGGCGCGATTCCAGGGTACCATCAGCAAAGAGCAACCGCTCCTAGTAGCAGACTCAACCTACACGCTGAAACCCAACGACCCTAAATTCGTAGACACCAACCGCGACGGCGTTCAACAAGCCGGTGAAAGAGCGATCGCCACCACTGGTGAGCGGCCGATTTTTGCTGCGCCAGTTACAACTTTACCAGCCCCCAACCCCTCACCATCACTTACCTTTTCTCCGGTTGGAGCTACTGAGGGTATTGGCAATAATGCAGGTGTGGGCAACACTCTACCACTCATCAATGTCTTCAAATACAACGACTTGAATGCCAACGGTCGCTACGAACCAAATCAGGGTGAAGCGCCAATTAGGGGTATCAGTGTCTTCCTGGACACCAACAATAACGGCACTCCTGACACTGGAGAACAGCAACTGAGCACAAATGAGCAGGGAAGAGCTGCCTTTACCAACTTGTCACCGGGCAACTATGTCGTCCGAGAAGTGGTACCGCCGAATTTCTCGCCTTCTACTCCCGATCGCGTTGATGTTACCCTGAACACTCAGGACGCCAACGTTACCTTTGCCAACACACGCAACAGCAATATCACCGGGTGCAAGTTTGAGGACTTCAACCTAAACGGTTATCGAGATGGCAATGAACCAGCTATTGCTGGTGTCACCATTGCTATCGATACCAATGGTGACGGTGTGTTGCAAGCAACAGAGCCCACTTCTATTACCGATCAGTTTGGTACCTTTGCATTCACCAATTTGCGCCCTGGCAATTACAGCGTTCGGGAAGTATTACCTTCGGGCTTCTTCAAAACGACTCAACCGCTGGATATTGTTCTCGGTGCGAATCAAACCTTTACTTGTGCTTTGGTGGGTAACTCTCGTCGCTATGACCTCTTGGTTCCTAAATTCCGAGATGACGACCGCAACGGTATACGCAACGGAAACGAACCGCCCCTGGCCGATGTGCCCTTCACTTTGGATTTCAACGGCAACGGTCGCTACGATGCTGCAACAGAACCGCTGGTGAGAACTGATGCTGCTGGTATTGCTCGGTTTAATAATTTGTCTCCAGCCAGCTACTCGGTTTTGGAAGTTTTTAATACTGCGGGCGTTACCAACAATTTCCCCATCCCAACTGGGCCCAACCCGGTTAGCTTTGACGTGCCGGGCCCTAACACAGTGCCTACGACATCTGTGACGACCCCAGACCCATCGGGAATAGTAAGACTAAGTAGCATCCAGGATATGGATAATACCGATCCGGTGACTGGTGAATCTCCGAACCGGGCAACTGGTACCGATCCTCTGCTCGACGGCGGCTCGGTTGCTCCATCTGGTCCCTCTGTTAACAACTCGATCGTACTTGATAATGCTGGTGCGGCTAATGTTGTTAATGGCAAGAAGTGGGAAGAGGGGGCACAGGCTGCGATCCTACCGTTTTTAGAAGCTCAGAAGCGTGATGAATCATTGTTCGTCGTTCCTCCTAAGCCTACTACGAATTCGCTGCTTTAATCTTAAGTTAGGTCTCTAGTTTGAGACTCAGCAATTAGCAACTAGCTTGTTTAAACTGCACGTCAAATCATGTTTTGGCGTGCTTTTTGCTGTTTTGACAATAATTAGAGGCTCGCGGGGCGGGTTTATCGATTTCTTTAATTACCGGAAATATTTTTCGTGAAACCCGCCTCTACAACACATATATCCCGATGCTCCTAGGGGCGGGTTTTACCGACAATCTTTGAGGAAAACTCACAATTTATATAAACCAGCCCGCCACAATCATGAGTTCGGAAGGGGGGTTTATTTATCTCTTTAATTACTGTCTTTAGTGGTAGAGCGCGATCGGCAAAAAGAGCGATTCCCTAGTTACAGAAAACCTTTATTTATAGAGGTAGAAGTTAGAGGAATTTTTTATGCCAACCGAACAGAAGATTAATCCGGCTCAACATCAAGAACAGCAACCCGGTATTGAATCCGAGATGACCCCGCAACCTCAATCCTTCGCGGAGGGATATCGCGGTAGCGACAAATTGCGGGACAAAGTAGCCTTAATTACTGGCGGAGACAGCGGTATCGGGCGTGCAGTGGCGATCGCCTTTGCCAAGGAAGGCGCTAACGTAGTCATCAGCTATCTTAACGAAGATGATGATGCCAAAAAGACCAAAGAGGCGATCGAACAACAAGGCCGACGCTGTATTGCGATCGCCGGCGACATCGGCGATGAAAGCGTCTGTCAAAACCTTGTAGAACAAACAGTGAAAGAATTCGGCCGCCTCGACATCCTCGTCAACAACGCCGCCGAACAACATCCCCAAGAAAGCATTGAAGACATCACCGCCGAACAATTAGAGCGCACCTTCCGTACCAACATTTTCTCAATGTTTTACCTCACAAAAGCCGCTCTCAAACACCTCCAAGAAGGAAGTGCAATTATCAACACTACCTCAGTCACCGCCTACAAAGGCAATCAACAATTGCTAGATTACTCCTCCACAAAAGGAGCAATTGTTGCCTTTACTCGCTCTTTGTCTCAAAGTTTAGCTGAGAAAGGAATTCGCGTCAACGGAGTCGCCCCCGGCCCGATTTGGACGCCTCTAATTCCTGCAACTTTCCCTGAAGAAAAAGTGGAGAAATTTGGTGCAGACACAGCCTTGGGACGCGCCGGTCAACCCGATGAAGTGGCCCCCAGTTACGTGTTTTTAGCTTCCAAAGATTCGTCTTACATGACGGGTCAAATTTTGCATCCCAACGGAGGATCTGTGATTAACGGCTAAAATCTTCTTGCTTCCAATGCTCGTAGGGGCGGGTTTTACCGAAAATCTTTGATGTAATTCATAATCTAAATAAACCCGCCCTCTACAAATCGGGGGGCGGGTTTATTTATATTATGAATTTCCCAAAATACAGCATATTCGGTGGTTCATGAAGTACAGTATCCGCCTTAATTGTTGGTACATTGTTATGTAGGGTGCGTCGCTGCTCATGTTTAATGAAACTTGCAGATTGACTGGTGGCGACGCACCTTACTTACGACAAGATTGTGTGTACCGCATATACATGGAATATGCTGTATCTTTCGTGAAACCCGCCCCTACAAATAAATAATATATTTATTTTTTAAAATTGTCTTTCAAAAAAACAGTAATCCCGCTACGTGGGTAGCGGGATTGATAGGTTGCAGTTTAGCTAGTTTTGAGCTCAGCTAGAGCTACAATTAGCTTGCTGCTGAATTAGCTCAGGTTAGCCATTTCTTGCTGGATAGTGCTTTTGGCTGCTTTGAATTGAGTAGCCATTTGTTCCATTTGTGCTTCGCTCAAGTTGCGGCGAATGTGAGGGAACATATCGTTTTCTTCTTGTCGAATGTGATCTTTAACCGCTGTTTGGAGCTGTTTGATTTGGTCTTTGAAATCAGAAGAACTAGGGTTGAGAGCCTTAATTTGGGCAAGCATCTGCTTCATTTCTGCTTGCTCGCTGTACAGTTCTTGAGTATTGCCGTAGTAGCTGCGAACTGCGGGATAAACAACTTGTTCTTCTGCTTCTGCGTGAACGCTGAGGTCTTTGTAAAGTTGACCGAAGAATTCTTGCAGTTTTTGAGGATCGTCGGTGCTTGCGATTTCCATAAATAGGGTATCGGTTTTGCGGTGATCCATTGAGATGATTTCGGTGATGTTCATCTCATCTTTGCTGCGGGTAACTGCACCGCCGATGATGCCTGTCATGGCTGCCATTGCATCTTGCACGCGAGCCCAAACGCCTTGGTCGGGGTCTTTGCCGGTTAGTTCGCGCACGCCTAAAATTTCGAGAACTCCTTTGAGTTGTTCTTGGTGAGCGCGGTTCTCAAAGTTAACTGTGTTGAGCGGGGTAATGGCAGCTTCGATGTCGGCGCCGACTACTTGAGCAGCTTTGTGAATTAACAAACCGGCCATTGTTTGTTTGTGTTTGAGCAGTTCGTGCTGGGTGACTTTTTCAAACAATGTGAGTTCAGAACCTTGCATGAGTTTCTGAACTTCTTCAATCATTTTGGCGCTGGTTTCTTTGGGCTCGGTTTGAATTCCGTATTGAACGATTACGGTTTCTAATACGCCCAAGTTTTTGCGATCGTCCTCGAGCATATCCCGGAAGCGCTGGGCTAGTTCGGAGTCGTTGCAGGAATTGATGAACAATTGCTCGTTGGCGATCAACAGATTTTGCAGCGCTTTCATGTCTGCTAATTTCATCGCGATCGCTTGGCGCTTGGTATCTTCTAAGGTAGCTACCATCAGTCGTTTCTCCTCTTAAGGTCTTTAGTGTTCTTACATCTCTTAATTTATTGATATATTCTGATAACATCCTCTTTCTCCCGACTGATTCATTAATATCCCGTGCAACCTATTGACTTTTGAGCAAAAAAATGGTAATAAATTAAGGCTCAAGGTTGTTTGAAAAAAAGCAAAAATTACTTCCTGACCACTGCCCACTGCCCACTGCCCACTGCCCACAGTCAACAGTCAACAGTCAACAGTCAACAGTCAACAGTCAACAGTCAACAGTCAACAGTCAACAGTCAACAGACTTTTGTATCAATTAATCCCGATCGCAGAGCTGTAAAGCGCTACCATAGTTGCAGCCGAAGTTAACTAAAGTTTAAGAATAACTAGCTTGTCTCAACTGCTCACTGCTTTAGAGTTCCCAGCAAATGTCTGGAAGCTCAACAACGGGTTAACGGTCATTCACCAGCGGATTTCGGCCACACCGGTGGTCGCGCTAGACGTGTGGGTGAGGGCTGGCGCTACGCTGGAGCCGGATTCTTGGTCGGGAATGGCTCATTTTCTAGAACACATGATATTTAAAGGGACGGATTCGATCGCCCCTGGAGAATTTGACCAAGTAATCGAAAATCGTGGCGGTGTCGCCAACGCAGCTACAAGTCACGACTACGCCCATTTTTTCGTCAACGCTGCGGCGGATTATTTAGCAGAAACAGCGCAGCCACTGGCAGAATTGCTGCTGCGGGCTTCGATTCCGGATCGGGAATTCGATCGCGAGCGAGATGTGGTGCTCGAAGAAATCCGTCAAGCTCAAGACAATCCCGATTGGCTGGGTTTCCAAGCCATGATGGAAACAGTTTACCAGCGACATCCCTACAGGCGATCGGTATTGGGCACGGAAGAACTGCTGATGTCGCGAACTCCCTACGAAATGCGCTGTTTCCACCGATCCCACTATCAGCCGGAAAATATGACTGTGGTGGTAGTCGGGGGAATTGATGAACAACAGGCCAGAGATATTACGGGAAAAGCTTTTGAGCAGTTTTCGGACAGGTGGGATTGTCCCAAATTAACCGCAGAGGCGGAACCGCCACTGATAGAAATTCGCCGTCAGGAACTCTGTCTCCCCCGATTGGAACAAGCGCGCCTGATGATGGCCTGGACGGGCCCGGGAGTTGAACATTTGCAAAGTGCTTGCGGCTTGGATTTGCTGTCGGTGTTGCTCGCAGATGGGCGGACTTCGCGTTTAGTCAGGGAACTGCGGGAAGAATTACAATTAGTAGAGGCGATCGACAGCACTTTCTCGCTGCAACGGGAATCGAGTTTATTTACTATCAGTGCAGTCTTGGACGCGAAGGATGTCGAAGAGGTGGAATCTCGGATTTGCGATCGACTTTGGCAATTGCAGTCTGAGCCTGTTTCCGAGGTAGAATTGCTGCGCTGTAAGCGTTTGCTGTGCAACGATTTTGCTTTCTCGCTCGAAACGCCGGGACAGCTAGCCGGTCTTTACGGATATTACAATACGATCGCCAGTGCCGAATTAGCGCTCAGCTATCCCACCAGGATTAAAGCGTTTGGGCCATTAGACCTCCAGCGCCTAGCTCAACAATATCTCTCTCCTCGACGCTATACAGCCGTGGTACTCAAACCAATCTAATAATAGTTGACTGTTCACTGTTCACTGTTGACTGTTCACTGTTAACAGCAACTAGGTTGGGTTTGAAGCTGTAACGTAATTCCTGGACAGAGTTACCCATTGATGGAATTTTTGGGTAACTCTCTAGCGAGTCTCTCGATAACGTCACTAAGACTGCTTGCGGTAAGCTGAACTCGTTTTTCCTCTAGCCACTTAGTAGCAGTTTCGGTCAGACTTAGGTTGACCTTACGCTTAGGCTCGCTGTAAATCTTTTTTCTAGGCATTTTCTTATTCCGCATTAATTCCGTATACAATAACCGTAAGGCAAAAATGAGGTAAAAGCAAATGTTGCTCAGCTTCAAGACGGAACTAAAACCTAACAATCGGCAGGTAACTAAATTCCGCCAACATTGCGGAGTAGCAAGACACGCTTACAACTGGGCGAATTCAATCATCCTTGAAACTTTGACCGCCAGAGAAACTGACAAGACGGTTAAAATTCCTTCTGCGATTGATCTGCACAAACGCTTAGTAGCCGAGGTCAAACCCCTGCACCCCTGGTATTACGAATCTTCCAAGGCAAGTCCGCAGCAGGCTCTAGCTGAACTGAGGACAGCTTGGGATAGATGCTTTAAAAAAGTATCTAAACAGCCTAGATTCAAGAAAAAAGGTGTGTCCGGTGACTCTTTTTACTTGGAACAAGGAACCAAAGCAAAGCCAGGAATCAATAACGACGGCAAGCGCATCAAGTTACCTAAGATTGGTTGGATTAGGCTGCACGAACCATTGCCCATTACGGCGTTCCACAACTGCGTAATCAGTCGAAAAGCCGACAGATGGTTCATTGCTTTTAAGTACGAAATTGAGCAGCCCGCAACTTCACCTGACCGTCCCATTGTTGGTGTTGATATCGGCATCAAAGAATTAGCTGTTGATTCTAACGGTCAAACCTTTGCCAACCCCAAAGCTTATCGTCGGATGAGCCGTAAAATGAAACGCCTGCAACGGCGTGTCAGTAAACGAGTCAAAGGTTCCAATAACCGCAAGAAAGCAGTCTCAAAACTGGCTAAGCTGCACCTAAAAGTATCACATATCCGAAAAGATGCTATTCACAAGCTAACAACTTATCTCGCCAAAAACCACAGCGAGATCAAGATTGAAGACTTACAGGTTAAAGCATTTTTGAAAAATCACAAATTAGCTGGTGCAATCTCCGACTGTGGAATGTACGAATTTAAGCGTCAACTTGAATATAAAACCCAAAAGTTCAGCTCAAAATTGACCGTTGTAGATCGATTCTTTCCTAGCAGTCAAATCTGCTCAAGCTGCTGCAATCATCGGCATAAGATGCCATTGAAAGTTCGAGTCTTTGAATGTCCTAACTGTGGAAATATTCAAGACCGTGATTTAAACGCCGCGAGAAACATAGAACGTTGGTTTGAAGGAATATTTATCCCTGAACGTTCAGAATTGGCGGTGAGTTCCACCGTGTCAGCCTGCGGAGTAGACAAACCCGATAGCAGCCATGCTATCGCTACTGTGAAACAGGAAGTTAACACCAAAATCACTCATGTCCAGCTAAGTCTAGATTTGGGTAGCTATGGGTAAGTTTTTCCGAACGGTTGAGACATGAAACCCAAGTCTATTAATTGGAAATTTGAGATTTGTCCCTCAATCTAAAATCTCAAATCGCCAATCTCAAATCGGATGATCGGTAACGCTCACGCTCTACCCATCCTACGAATAATCATGACTAACAGCCAACAGTCAACAGCCAACAGTCAACAGTCAACAGTCAACAGTTAACAAAGAATTCAATGAAAAATGAAATCCAGCGCACGGTTTTAGACAACGGTATTGTTGTCTTAGCAGCAGAAAATCCAGCAGCAGATATTATTGCAGCTAGGATATTCCTGCGGGCCGGCAGTCGCTACGTGCAGCCGGAACAAGCAGGATTGTGTCACTTGCTGTCGGCGGTAATGACTAAGGGAACCGATCGGCTGTCTTCGCTGGAAATTGCCGAGCGTGTAGAATCGGTGGGAGCGAGGTTGAGTGCCGACTCTACTACAGACTATTTTTTAGTGAGTTTGAAGACGGTTTCTGCAGATTTTGAGGAGATTTTGGAGTTGGCGGCGCAATTGACCCGATCGCCGAATTTCCCGGAAGCTGAAGTCGAGCTCGAACGCCGCATTGCCATATCGGCAATTCGATCCCAACAAGAACAGCCATTTGCGATCGCCTTCGAGCAATTGCGGCACGCGATGTACCAGGAACATCCCTATGCTTTCTCTCCCTTGGGCACGGAAGCTACTATGTCAAAGCTCACCAGAAACGAGCTCGAACAGTTCCACAAAACCTATTTCCGTCCCGATAATGTAGTTATTTCTGTAGCCGGCAGAATCTCGACTGAAGATGCGATCGCCCTGATTGATCGAACTTTTGGGGACTGGAAAGCGCCTTTAACACCCCTGCCCACTTTAACCGTACCCCCCCTATCACCTTCCCCTCAATCGGTCGTTAAGGCGCAAGATACGCAGCAATCAGTGATTATGCTGGGCTACCTCGCACCCTCTGTCAAAAATCCCGACTATGCAGCGATTAAGTTGCTGAATACTTATTTGGGTAACGGTTTGTCGAGCCGATTGTTTGTGGAATTGCGGGAAAAGCGGGGCTTGGCTTACGACGTTTCCGCGCTCTACGCGACGCGCTTGGACACGGCTCAGTTTGTCGTGTACATGGGTACGGCGCCGGAAAATACAACGACTGCTTTTGAAGGATTGCGTACAGAAGTCGATCGACTCACCAGCATCCAACTAAGCGAGGAAGAATTGCAAGCTTGCAAGAATAAAATGCTCGGTCAATATGCTTTAGGAAAACAAACTAATTCGCAAATTGCCCAAGTTTTAGGCTGGTACGAAATTTTGGGATTGGGAATTAAATTTGACCAGCAATTTCAAGAAGAAATTGCACAGGTGACAGCTTCACAAGCGCGGGATGCTGCTAAGAAATACTTCATCGAACCGTATATTTCTTTGGTGGGCCCGGAGGCGGCGATTACAGAGTTGGGAGTGGCGGCTGTTTGTTAAGTAGGCAATGGGCGATCGAACTTTTCACAAGTTCGATCGATGCGATCTGATATGCGATCGCCCGAACATCATATAAGCTCCAGCAGAATATTTCAATTCGTAGCTGTGGCTATAAATCTCGACAATATTGCCCAATGGGTCTTCGCAATACACCATACAATTGACGATATTAACCTTTTGGTAAATAGGGTATGGTTCCTGCGACATCAGTATCATCGATTACATGGAGCCGGCTGATACTACCAGCCTGCCGAGCTTGACGATATTTTGCATAGGCTGGATCGTTACAAAACCCTTGCACTGCCTCCATAGAAGGAAATTCCACCAAGGCAACCAGCGTTGTTTCTAGTTCCTCGCCTTCAATAGTCGTAATATTGCCACTGCGGGAAAGGTATTTCCCCCCATGATTATGTACGATATCGTGAACATTTGCTGCGTAGTCAGGAATCCAGGCATCATCGGTAACTTTAACGTCTGCGATTAAATATACAGCCATGAGGTTTCTCCTGTAGCTAATTGATTAGTTGACTATATTTGCTGAGAATTCTTTCAATACAATAACTCTAGCAACAAAAGTAATAGATTTCACTTGTTATTAATAACTTTTGTTGCACCTATTTTTTCGGTTTACGGAGCTAAATTCTGATTAGGCGGAAACTTACTGTGATGTCCAGACTACTACCGCTATTCCAGAACCGAGAAAACCGATTCCAAACCAGCGATATTCGCCATAATCAAAACGATCGGAAGAGCTCAATCAGCATTTCACCATCAAACATCGCGGGAACATCGGCAAAATCAATCTGATGTTTACGGATGTTTTCAAGGTTTTTCTCTCTAAAAAAACGAAAAATCAAGATTTAATATCAAATCCGTTAGCATCGGAATAGTAAATTCGAGTTCACTGTTGACGGTTGACGGTTGACTGTTGACGCCGTGAACAGTCAACAGTCAACCGTCAACATCATGTATGAGTGTAACCGGAAATGATATAACGAGAGATCCAAAAACTGAAAATCGCGCTTTGTAGCGGTTTGACAACTGCGCTCAAACCGCTACAAACCCATCATGTTAATGGTTTGGGATTTCTCGGAGATGTCTAAGCTGTGGAGCATTTAAACCAGTAACGAGGCTAGTAGGGTGCGTCATTCGCGAACCCTTACGCTGAAACGGAAAACCTTAGATGCTGACGCACCTTACGCAAGTCCTTTAAATGCCGAACAGCTTATTAGACTTAACCTGTTATGATTCTCCTGGTCAAGTATCTATTTTTGGAAACGACTCAAGAGCCGGTTGACTGTCGCGACGGGGTGTCTGAGCCTCCATACTTGAAAGTGATCTAAGATGGGATGAGTGCCTGAGAGCTTGACCCAATCATCGCATAGAATATCTTCAACCGGGTTTGGCACCCCTGGGCGGCACCAATCTGTCGGGGCTACTACTATCTTCTCTGGGTGTCCGTTCAACCAAGCGCCCCACCAGGAAAACGTTGAATTAGTAATAGCATTAGCTCGACATCGGGTCATTAAATAAAGCTGCTGAGGACCATTCAGGTTATCTACAAAGATAAATTCCTGCCCTTGAAGATCACGAAGAAATTCTCTGGCTAAATCGGGACGATCGGAGAAGACAAGAATGGGACCTTGGGGGTCGATCGCACTTAAGGACTTCTTGTAAAAAGAAAGCGGGTAAAGCGGGAAATATTCTCGGGTATTGCCATAGTCGGTATCGAGGCGGAGCGAAAAGCTGACACAATCCCTTTGCAAAATGTCGCCGTAGAGTTTTTCGACCTCCGTGACAATCTCGTTATTGAACGTGTACCACTCACGTACAAGTCGCTTGTCTGAGTAATATTTTTCAGATTGAAAGAACCCTTGAATTTCAGTGTGGTCTCCGATGGAAAGTGCTTCGGATGTAAAGCCAGCTTGAGGATGGGGGTCGAAATAATGAATAATCCCGGAGGGTTCGCTAGCACGCTCACCTTCGTCATTAAGGTTGAAGATATCATCTCCATCCCACTTAGGGCAAAAAAATTGGGTTCCCAAACGCCGTGCTGTTATTCTAAGGAATGCGTATTGAAATAATTGATTACCGAGTCTTCCGTAGTTCCCGAGCTTAGAGAAAGAAATCATTATAATTTAACTCCTATGGTTTAAGACAGCTTCCAACAGACCTAAATCATTGTTTGATCCGGGAAAGGAAGCAAAGAGCGTGTTATATCCATGCCAAACAAAGTTACAGTTAACGTTGATACTCCCCAGCCCGCTCAGGGACGGGGATTCTTGAAGAGTCCAAATACGAACTTTCAAAGGCGAAATCAAAGCGCATCTACTGACTCTTTTAAGGCATAACCCTAAAGTTGTCGCTACTTTTCGCAAAATATTTCCAGCAGCATTACAATCTGAGTTAATTTTGCTTCCGTCTTTTGAGCGATACAGTCCGCGATTTATGCGCTTTCCTGATTCTTTCCACCCTTCAGTTTTTTCACGCCCACTTAGGTAGTTCATCCGAATCTAAAAAACTCGCCTTACTTGTATAGCTCTCTTCAGTTTCAATGAACTGGATACCATATTGTTCACAAAGCTGGGAAATCCTGTCCTTCAATCGAGCGGTAGGAATTTGCACAAAATTTTGATTGGTTTTGTTACCAAGACTTATTTCTTGGCGCATTCCCTTGTTCCAGCCAAAAACAATTGTACCTATTTGGTTTTCTAGGCAATGATTCAATACTAATCTAGCAGAAGTGTTAACAGCATCTCTCGTTTGTCTGTTTCGTTTTTCCGTGATTTTTGCCAATCGCTTAGACCAAAAGCCTTGATATCTATGCTCTTTGATCGACGCAACCCGCTTGTTATACCATTGGTTTAATGATTTTAGATGCCGTCCATCTACGATAAAACTTGTTCCTACATTGGAAACGCAAGTTAACCAATTATTCAATCCTGGATCGATACCCAGAGCCTTACTAACATCCAGCTCAACTGCTGTTGACTGAAGTTGGTAGACAAACTCGACATAAAATTGTTTATTTCTTGGTAAAATGCGAATCTCTCTAATTGCCTTGTAGTCTAGGTTAGATGGCATTGGCAAATAAAATTCACCAATTCCAAACCAGAGTTTGACCTTACTTCCCAACGGGAATCTCAATTGTCCATTCTTTAGCTTTACGTCTGCCTTTGGGAAGGTTACAAGTTTTAAGCTGTTTTTGCGGTATTTTGGTAGTTTAGGATGTTGCGTTACCGTACCACCCTTGATTCCTTTTAACAGCCCAATGTACGACTTAAAAGATTCCGCAACGCTGGTCAACGTTTGTTGAGCAACATGGGAATATAGTGCTTTAAAGTGAAGATTATCCTTGAACAACTTGTGTAAGTCATACTTGCTAGGAATTCTCCCGGTTTTAAAATATAACTCCAGAGAATAGTAAGTCCCGCAGTTAGCTAACTTGTTCGACTCTTCGCATACAAATTCCAGTACGCTTCTTAGCTCTCGACTTGGACTGATTAGATTTTGCTGGCATCCATAACTAGACATTTTTCTGATTCTCAATGTACTGCTTAATTACTGAAATTGGCGCACCGCCAACAGTTGCAATAAAGTAGCTATTCGTCCATAGAGTTGGCAATCGACTTTTTAGCCAAGGAAATTCTTGGCGAAGATATCGAGAAGAACGCCCCTTCATGTACCGAATCAGCTTGGCAATCCCAAACTGAGGATCGCACTCGATCAAAAGGTGAACGTGATCTGGCATTACTTCCATCTCGATTAATTCACTGTTAAACTCGGTCGCCACCTCTAACAGTATTTCCTTTAATCGGGTATCGACACCCTCAATTAAAACCTTTCGGCGATATTTCGGACACCACACAATATGGTATTTACACGAGTAAACAACATTTTTGTTGGATTTGTAATTAACGCTCATATTATAGTTATACAGCACGAACCTGCATACTACACTAATTTTGCATTAAGATTTGTTAAATGCTGGAGGCGGTTGAAACCGCTGCCGACTTATCCCCGTGTCTAAAGCCAGGGGCCCGGCGGGCTCGTTCTTCGGTCAAGCGATTTTAGATGATTTTAGATGATTTTAGATTTTAGATTAAAGAATTGAAGCATTGACTTGCGCGAGATTAATACGTTCGGCAAGTTTCATCGGATACAGGTTTTTTATTTCTGGACGGATGAATCACGTGGCGGGTATCCTGGATGCTTTCGGTCATGAGACTTTAACAGAGCAGTTTTTTGGGGTCTTAGTCCTGACCGTGTTAGCTGGATGGCTGCTACGGATGATTCTACACTGCAGCGTCAACCTATGGCAAGTAATCCGATATTGACGGCCGGGAAAGTACGATATTTCACACCGACACTTTTTTGCTAACAAATGCTAACAAACATATAAGTTGAGAGAATCTCTCAAAAAAGGCGTGTCAACCAATGCCCGCAGAAAAATCCCGCGAGCACCATTTAGATCCCTATCCATCTTCAATCCGGTGGCTCCGGACTTAATAGTTCTAGCTCCACCTAAATTCTTGACAATTTCACCCGTCCACGACACCGTTTTAGAAGTGTAAGCTTCGTTGCAGTCAATCACGAGTTTTGAATTTTCCCAAGCTTTCCACTTGAGAAAATTTTTAAATTCGTAATGGCTGAGAGTCAACATTTGTCTCACCGTTTTGTTTCTCAACTTACGGCGCGACTTGGACACCATTTGAGAAGTCTCGAACCTAGGCAGCAAGATTACATCAAAATGATCAACTAAAAACTTAGCTACTTTGTGATGCAACTCTCTGACCAAATTCTTAATTTTGCAACGAAGCCTGCTGGCTGCTTTTTTGAATCTTCTTTTTTGCCGACTGGGGGCTTTAGATATTTTCGATACCAACTTGTCTAACCGAAAACACAATTTCTGGATGTACAAATTAGAATCATTGCCGAGCCAGCCATAGGAATCTTCAGAGAAAAACGTCATGAACGTGCGGACACCGGGGTCTAAGGCAACTAGCCGACCTTGTTTATCGGTCTTGGTTTGTTGCACTTCTTCAGAAACAACTAGGTAGTATTCCCCGTAAGCGAGAGTCAACCTTCCATCACTAAAATTTTCAGGCAAAGATTCTGTTAACTGACACTTACCTAAAATGGAATGGTAGACACCGCAGTCTTTTATAGATGCTTTTGGCACATAGATAGACTGTTTTGTGTCTTTTCTACTGCGAAATTTGCATTTGCGGAGTTGGCCATCTTTTTTGAAACCCTGCTTAGCCGCCTTAACTGCTGAGCAAGCATCTTTGATGGCAATCGATTTGATCTGGAAAGGTACAGGTTTTGCCCATTCTGGCAAACTGTTAAGTATTCCAGTTTTGAGCGTCATCCAGTTAGCTTTTGTGCCTGGTTCTTGGAGGTATTTGATGGTCGTGTTGTAGACAAAACGACTCACTCCAAACCACTGCTTGATTAAAGCTTTTTGTTCAGGATTTAGGAATAGACGGATCTTCCTTGATCTTCTTGCTGTAACTTCGCCGGGAGTGCATTCTGCAACTGAAGACGTGAAGGATGGCGAGAATATCGCTTGTGAGTTCGGTTTCCGGGCAGTGAACAGTTCGGTCAAGAACCACGATTTGTCCACCGTTTTGCCCGGCCATGAACTCGAATAGTTCAAATCCGAACCTGCACAATCTGTCGTGACAGGCAACAACAATCGTGAGCTGTTCGCCGCGCATAAATCTGACCAGTAAGGCTTGCAGTCCTTTTCGCTTAAAGTTGAGTCCCGACCCGATATCTTGGATGATTTCGGCGTCGGGGTATTGCTGTCGCAGGTCGTCAACTTGTCGAGCGAGGTCGTCTCGCTGCTTGGGTGAACTGACGCGACATTCGCAAACAACGGTAGTTCTAGCTGCACCGCGCTGGTAGGACTCGACATCGTAGAGTCTTTGCCCTGCTTCATTTTTGATGCTTTTGATTTTCCCGGAGTCTGCATATCTTCTTAGGGTGTGTGGATGCAAGCCCAGAAATTCGACTGATGAGTCTGAGTGGTACATAAGCCCTGTAGCCAATAGTAGCATACATTAGCAAAAGTAACCAAATACTTTACTGTGCCTCAACCGATACTTTTTTGCTAACATTTGCTAACAAATACATAAGTTGAGATCAGATATCAACCAAGGCGTATCAACCGATGCCCGTAGAATTTTCTACAAGCACTTATATTCTTGCCTTCAGCTTGGTTATCGCTTACAGCCCCACGCCAATCTGATTATTTGCTTTGATAATGTAGAGGCAACTTATTTATATAGCGGTTGCGTACTACCAAGGTTTTTCACCTACATCTGAGTGGCTAAATTCATTCTATATGACATGAAGACCAGAAGGCAAATGTAAGTGATTGTTAGCAAATGTCAGAAAAAGTCTTACTGTTAATCAACCTTCTTGAACCAGTAGTGCAGCCTCATTAATGGTAGCTGATGTACTTAATTCTTCAAAATTATCCGAAGATACCTGCGCTACAACCGAAAAAACATAATCAGACTTCAATTGAACCTTTTGTGTTCCCGATCGGTCTAAATTCAAGACAGACCCATCAGGTCTAATTGATATGTACTTCGTAAAGCACTTTCAGATTAAAAAAGAGCTGACTCCGTGGGTTAGCGGACTCCTCGCCGCTTCCCTGCTGGCAGGAGTAGGCTACACAGCTTACAGCCAACTCACAGTCAAATCCAGCCGCGAAACCAGGCGCAAGGAAAAAACCGTTGCTGTAGAAAGGGTGAACCTGCCGATTACAATTTCGGCAAACGGCACAATTGTGCCCGAACGTTCCGTTAACGTCAGCCCCAAAACTTCAGGAATGCTCAAAAGTTTGCTTGTCAAGGAAGGAGATAAAGTTGAAAAAGGGCAGATTCTCGCCTACATGGACGACTCCAACCTCCAAGGGCAACTTACCCAAACTCGCGGACAACTCGCAGCCGCGGAAGCAAACCTGCAAAAATTGCTCAACGGCACTCGATCGCAGGACATTGCTGTGGCTAAGGCAGTGTTAGCAGAACAACAGGCAAGTCTGGAAAAATTGCTCAACGGCAATCGAACCCAAGACATTGCGGTAGCTGAGGCACAACTAGCAGAACAACAGGCAACTTTGCAAAAATTGCTCAACGGCAATCGAAGGCAGGATATTGCCGTAGCCGAGGCACAACTAGCTGAACAACAGGCTAATTTACAAAAATTGCTAAAGGGCAATCGGGCTGAAGACATCGCCCAAGCGATCGCCAAACTCAGAGATGCCGAATACGCCAAAAACCAAGCTGAGGAAGACTTTCAGAGAAATCAGGAACTCTATAATGCCGGAGCCATTGCTTTGCAAATTGTCAACAACTCCCGCACCGAGCGCGATCGAGCTCAAACGCAAGTCAGGCAAGCCGAACAAGCTGTAGCTTTGCTGCAAGCGGGTGCTCGCCCTGAAGAAATCGCTTCTGCGCGGGCTGCTGTGGAGCAAAAACGGCAAGCTTTGACCCTGGCGCGATCGGGCGCACGGCCGGAAGACATCGCAGCAGGGCGGGCTGCTGTGGAGCAAAAACGGCAAGCTTTGGCCCTGGCGCGATCGGGCGCACGCCCGGAAGACATCGCTGCGGGGCGGGCTGCTGTGGAGCAAAAACAGCAAGCTTTGGCGCTGCTAGAAGCCGGTTCTCGCCCCGAAGACATCGCCCAAGCCCGCGCCCAAGTTCTCGCCGCTAGAGGCAGCCTGCAAAGCGTTCAAGCGCTGATCGACGACACTGTGCTGCGGGCTCCTTTCACCGGCACTGTTACCCGCAAGTACGCCGATCCGGGCGCTTTTGTGACTCCCACTACGGCAGGTAGTGCGGTTTCTTCGGCGACTTCTTCTTCGATTTTGTCCTTAGCTTCAAAAAATCAATTAGTAGCAAACGTAGCAGAAACTAATATTTCTCAGATTCAGATGGGCCAGGCTGCGTCTATTCAAGCCGATGCTTTTGCGGGAAAGACTTTTGCAGGTAAAATCACTCAAATTTCGCCTCAGTCGATCGTCCAGCAAAATGTGACAAGTTTTGAGGTAAAAGCGGCAATTATTAATGATGATAAACAAATGCTGCGATCGGGCATGAATGTGAATGTTGAGTTTAAGGCTGGTGAACTCAAAAATGTTTTGGTAGTTCCGACTGCGGCAATTGTCCGCCAACAAAGGGAAACGGGGGTTTATGTTGCGGGTGGAGAAGATGGTAAACCTGCTTTTATGCCGATTAAGACTGGTATGACGGTGGATGATAAGACGGAAGTGCGATCGGGTTTGAAAGGAAATGAAAAAGTGCTGATGAGTTTCCCGCCGGGATTGCGGCCTAGATCCCAAAATCCATCGGGTGGAATTCCGGGTTTGCAACCGGGTGGCGGAAGGCGCTTGCGTTAGGGTTTTGATTTTTTTATTGAACCGCGAAGGCGCGTTACTGCGAATTTAAGGATAGACTTAAGTACATAGAATTTGGGGTCTTAAGTAAGTAGGCGGGATTAAACTGAACAATGTAACTGTATGTAAACATTGCTCAGTCAGCCACGCTTAGGGCTAAGGATACTTTACCATCGTTGACATAGTTGGGCTTTACACCGCCTACCTACTTAATAGATATTGATCTATAGAAGTTACTGCAGGACAGCGACACCTTCGAGCCCCATTCGGAGATCGGCTATCTCTGAATCCCCTGCCGACAGGTGTTCCCGTAACACCTGTCGGCAGGGTTGAAGCGCTGCACCCTTACTTCTTAAAGCTCACTGCTCACAATAATCACTCTTCGTTAGAGGAGGCGGAAGGAGGTATTCGTGGATTTTTTGTCCTTGTTCTTAATGGACTTCGTTAAGCAGTTGCAGTCCCCAACACTCGGGTTTTTGATTGGTGGTATGGTCATTGCCGCCCTTGGTAGCGAATTGGTAATTCCAGAGGCGATTAATCAGATCATCGTCTTCATGCTGCTCATGAAAATCGGTCTGACCGGTGGTCAGGCGATCCGCAATTCCAACCTGACGGAGATGGTGATACCCGCAGCGTCTGCTGTAGCAGTAGGGGTTCTTGTTGTATTCATCGCGCGCTATACGTTGGCCAAGCTGCCGAAGGTCAACACCATAGATGCGATTGCGACCGGGGGATTGTTTGGTGCTGTGAGTGGCTCTACCATGGCTGCAGCCCTGACACTACTGGAAGAACAAAAAATGCCATACGAGGCATGGGCTGCCGCACTCTATCCCTTCATGGATATCCCAGCGCTCGTAACGGCGATTGTGGTGGCCAACATTTATCTCAACCAGAAGAAGGGTAGTGCAGCAGCCCACTCTACCGTGCAGGAGTCTTTCAGCAAGCAGCCCGTTGCAGCAGGCGATTATCCCGATCAGCAAGATTATCCCCGCGGCCGGCAAGAGTATCTCAGCAAGCAGCAGAAGCCTGCGGATAATCGGGTCAAGATATGGCCGATCGTGCAGGAAAGCCTCCAGGGTCCTGCCCTATCGGCAATGTTGCTCGGCATTGCTCTTGGCCTGTTCACCCAGCCGGAAAGTGTCTATAAAAGCTTCTACGACCCCCTCTTCCGCGGCTTGCTTTCGATCTTGATGCTGGTCATGGGTATGGAGGCTTGGTCAAGACTTGGCGAACTACGTAAGGTTGCCCAGTGGTACGTCGTGTATAGCGTAGTGGCACCGGTGGTGCATGGGTTCATCGCCTTCGGTCTCGGCATGATTGCCCACTACACCACAGGATTCAGCCTGGGCGGTGTTGTGATCCTGGCTGTTATTGCCGCCTCCAGTTCAGACATCTCAGGTCCGCCCACGTTGCGAGCCGGTATCCCGTCGGCCAATCCCTCCGCCTACATCGGCGCATCCACAGCCATCGGTACACCCATTGCGATCGGCTTGTGTATACCGCTCTTCCTCGGGCTGGCCCAGGCGATAGGCGGCAGCTAATCCCAGACGGGTCGCTGTCTGTCGGCGCTCCCTTGACCCGGCAGACCAAGCAACTCAATATATTAAGATCAACATACGTAGGTAAGGAGGTAACCAATATGCCCAAGCCAGCCAAAAAGCTTGTCATCGTCACGGAAAAGATTCTGCTGAAAAAGATCGCCCATATCATCGAAGAAGCCGGGGCAACTGGTTATACGGTTGTGGAAACCGGCGGTAAAGGCAGTCGCAACGTGCGCTCGTCGGGACAACCCAGCGTTTCTGACACCACGGCGAATATAAAATTCGAGGTACTCACCCAGGATCGGGATATGGCCGAGAATATTGCGGATCAGGTCGCAGTCAAGTTTTTCCTCGATTTTGCGGGCATGATCTATCTCTGTGACGCGGAGGTACTGTACGGGCACAGTTTCTGTGGACCAGACGGCTGTTGAATCGAGACGACACAGACCTAAAAAGCCGGGGCATAACCCGGCTTTTTAGTAGCCGTATTTCTTGCCTGCGGGACTTGCGTCTCAGTTGCAGTCCCCAACGCTCGGCTTTCTGATTGGTGGTATGGTCATTGCCGCCCTCGGTAGCCAAAAGTTTTCAAAATTTTGTCCAGTCGTTATCGAAATCGTCGCCGCCGTTATGGTCTCCGTTGTAATTTGTTGTCAGCACTTTACAATTATGAGTTAGCTCTCAGGTCTAAAATTCAAAAGCTTTAATTCTAACATAGATTTTTTTTGCAAGAGGTCTAATATGAAATTACAGACTCGCCCCGGTACCAACAAAATCACTAACGTTCAAATCGCGTTGATGGCGACAGAGGCGCTGTGGAATAATAAGTTGCGTACCAGTTTAACTATGCTGGGCGTAATTATTGGGATATCTTCGGTAATTGCTATTACTTCGGTGGGACAGGGAGTACAAAAATCAACTGAAGAACAGTTAAAGGCTTTGGGTACAAATGTGCTGTTGGTTTTATCCGGCGCTTCGCGATCGGGTGGTGTCAGTCAGGGAAGCGGTTCTGCTACTACTCTTACTTGGGATGACGCTAGGGCGATCGGCAAACAAGCTCCTGCAGTTAAGGCGATTTCGGCTTATTTGCAGCGTCAAGTGCAAGTCGTTTACGGCGGACAAAATTCATTTACTTCGATTTTGGGAACGGATTTAAACTATCCAGATGTGAAGAACATTCAACCCCAAGAAGGACGGTTTTTTAACGAGGATGAATTGAATGCTGCTGAGCCTGTAGTTGTCCTCGGTTCTAAGGTGCGGGAGGAACTTTTTGGAGCCGGAGCTAATGCGCTATCCTCCGATATTCGCATTCAGGGAAACCGCTACAAGGTCATTGGAGTGATGGAAAGCAAGGGGTCTGTAGGGGGAACAGATCAGGACGATCGAGTGTATATTCCTCTCAAAAATATGTCTTCGCGGATTGTGGGGAGAAATTCTTTAGCGGGGATTGCAATATCGGGTTTTTGGTTGGAAACTGCCGACGAAGCGGATTTAGCGGATGCTCAATTTCAAGTGGAAAATATCATGCGCTTACGCCACAATATTTATCCGCCACAACCGGATGATTTTCGAGTTGTAAATCAAGCTGAAATAGTTAATACTTTCAGCAATGTGATAGGTTTATTTACGGTGATGGTGGGTTCGATCGCCGGAATTTCTTTGGTGGTTGGCGGCATCGGTATTGCTAATATTATGTTGGTGTCTGTTGTGGAACGCACTAAGGAAATCGGGATTCGCAAAGCGGTAGGCGCTACTAATGCAGCAATACTCATTCAATTTATGGCGGAATCTATTTTAGTTTCCACGGTGGGGGGAACGGCGGGTATTGGGTTGGGAATTGCGATCGCCTTTGGGGCCTCGACAGCGTTCAAATTTCCGTTTGTGGTTTCTGTATGGTCGATCGCAGCGGGTTTTGGGCTGTCTTTTACTGTAGGCTTATTGGCGGGAGTATTGCCGGCTCGGAATGCCGCTCGCTTAGATCCGATCGCAGCTTTGCGGAATGATTGAACTTAGTGACGTTCGCCCCCGTTAAATTCAACACTCTTGGACCCACGAGTGGTCAGAAACTGGGGAAAGATGGACGATCGGACTTCCTTGTCGGCCACAGATTCGCTAACGGGACTTAGACAAAAACCAGGTCAAAAATGGCTGCAAACGGGCACAGGTAAACGGTTTGAGCTTGAATTGAGCTCAGTCGATAATTGACAAGGGTTTCACCTCTGATATCAAATCCGCGCTTGATCGTCGGGCGTAAAATCGAGTCAACAGTCAACACTCATACCAATTTTTTATGAGGCCCCGTAGAATCCGATCCCCCCTAGCCAAGGGCGGGCACGGGGGCACCGCCCCTACTAAGGGGGGGACAAGATTCCGATCAAAGTCAACCCCTACTCCCCTTCTTAAGGGGGATTTAGGGGGATCGAGATATGTGCGACTTCACATTAAATTGGTATCAACCATCATTCAGTTTTTCGACTGACAGCCAACAGCCAACAGCCAACAGTCAACAGCCAACAGTCAACAGCCAACAGTCAACAGCCAACAGCCAACAGCCAACAGTCAACAGTCAACAGTCAACAAACTCTTTCCCTTACCTAGACTGCGTTTCAGGTAGTTTACGGGCTAGAAAATTTCTAAGTCCAATTAGAAATAATATACGCTAATTCAAATATAATAACAAAAACCCCTTATCCAACAGGCAATTTCCATGTTAGAAGCATTGGTATTGGCAACAGTATTTTGCGGATTTTTTGGTATCATCTTTAAAAAGAACCTGCTCATGAAAATCGTCTGTATGGATGTCATGAGTACAGGGGTTATCGCCTATTACGTGGTGGTGGCATCGCGAGAAGGCTTGCTGACACCAATTATTTCAAAGGGGAAAAATGTTGTCGCTTACGCCGATCCGGTTCCCCAAGCGGTGATCTTAACGGCGATCGTGATCGGCTTTTCGATTCAGGCTTTAATGCTGGTAAGTGTGATGAAGCTGGCACGAGATAATCCGACATTAGAAAGTAACGAAATCGAGATGAATAATACCCCATGAATACCCTGACGCTAGCCTGGATTGGACTCCCGTTTTTTGTCGGGTTTACTATTTATTTGATTCCGAAGTTTGACAAGTATCTCGCAATATTCGGAGCGCTCGCGTCCGCTGCCTATGCGTTCCAGCTTTTTGTTATGCCGTCAGCGGTGACGCTGGAGTTACTGGATAATTTCAGTGTCACGTTGTTAGTCGATCGCTTGAGCGGGTATTTCATCTTAACCAATGCCTTAGTCACAGCAGCGGTGATTATCTACTGTTGGCCCACAGAGAAGACGGCATTTTTTTATGCACAGATTCTGATGGTACACGGCAGCCTGAATGCGGCCTTTGCCTCTAGTGACTTTATCAGTTTATATGTGGGGTTAGAAGTCAGCGGGATTGCGGCGTTTCTGTTGATTGCCTATCCTCGCACCGATCGATCGATTTGGGTGGCTTTGCGCTATCTATTTATTAGCAACACGGCCATGCTGTTTTATCTAGTCGGTGCTGTGCTGGTTTATAAGGCAAGTAATTCGTTTAGTTTTGCCGGCTTGGGTGCAGCGCCCCCAGAGGCGACAGCTCTGATCTTTATGGCTCTCTTGGTTAAGGGAGGTGTGTTTGTATCGGGGTTATGGCTACCGTTAACTCACTCGGAATCAGAAACGCCTGTGTCGGCTTTGCTGTCAGGAATTGTGGTTAAAGCCGGGGTATATCCCCTCGTGCGCTGTGCGCTGATGGTGGAGGAGGTGGCACCCATCGTCCAGATTTTCGGAGTCGGGGCGGCGTTGATGGGCGTGTTCTATGGCATCTTTGAAAAGGATACCAAGCGGATGCTGGCGTTCAGCACGGTTTCGCAGTTAGGTTGGATTCTCGTAGCCCCGGAAGTGGCAGGCTTTTATGCCCTCGCCCACGGCGTGGTCAAATCGGCGCTATTCCTGATTGCGGGTTCTTTACCCAGCCGCGACTTTAAGGAATTGCGACAAAAGCAGATTAATACTACGCTCTGGATTGCGTTAGTGGTGGCTAGCCTTTCGATCTCAGGCTTTCCCTTTTTGGTTGGCTTTGGGGCAAAGATGTTGACTTTGAAGAATTTGACACCCCCTTATGCGATCGCCATGAATGTGGCAGCCGTAGGAACGGCTATCCTATTTGCTAAATTCATCTTTCTGCCCCGTGGTGGAGCAGCAAAATCAAAACCCGGTTTTTGGCCTGCGGTGTTGCTGTTGCTAGGTGGGCTGATTGCAGCCAATGCCTTTTATGTTGAGGCCTATACGCTGGACAATATGCTTAAGGCGATCGCCATCATCGGCGTTGGTTGGTTAGCCTATTTTCTAATTTTTCAACGCACGGCAATCAAACTGCCACGTATGCTTGAACAATTCGATCATTTGGTCGGTGTTATGAGCTTGATTTCGCTCCTACTATTCTGGATGGCATTCTCAACATGATTGGACAGCTAATATTAAGACTGACGATCTGGTTTCTACTCACTGCCGATTTTAGTTTGGCAAATATTGCGATCGGCTTCATCATTGCTTTCCTGTTGCCGCGCAGCTACTCACCCCCGGAACCTTTGAGAGAATGGTTGGGGGTGTTCGGTAAAATCTTGATGGCGATTCCGATAGCTTATCTGGAAGCTTTTGAACTCATCTTCCGCCCCCATAGACACGAAGATGTGATCATGGAAAAAGTGCCAAACCATCGATCGCCCTTGCTGATATTCTTAGATGTATTCCTGATCACTTTTACTCCTAAGACGATTGTCGTGAAATATCACGAAGAGGGTTTTTACGAAGTACACCGAGTGCGACGGACTTCGAGTAATTAGCTGAAGTTTTTTCGGAATTATTTAACCGCAGAGAACGCAGAGAACGCAGAGAAGGGAGAAATAAATAAGTAGATAGGCGATAAAATACGTAAGTATGTCCGCAGTTAGTAAAAGTGCTCTATCGCAGGGGTTACGATACTTTACATTTTGTGACATACCCGAGTTTATTTACACGCTCGATATTGGATCATTCTCAAGAATCTGTAGGGGCGGGTTCACCAATAGCTTTAAAGATTGCAGACAGGTTAAATAAACCCGCCCCCACCCGCGAAACAGCCCGTCAAGAACAGGCAGGATGCCTGTTCCACAATGATGGCAGAGGTCTATTAAGTTGCACTATTCTCAAGAGTTTCTTGTGGGGTGTAGGGGGTTGGGCACGCGAGCCCGCCCCGATATTAAGTAAGAAAAAAGCAGGAGTACACACAATTGAACAACTTGAACAACGTGATTTTAATAGCCATGATTTTGGCTCTGCTCATACCCATGTACGAGGTATGGAAAGATCATGATATCTGGCAGACAATGTTGGCGTTTGCCAGTATTTCGACCAAGGCGGCAATCATCGCTCTCGTCATATCCGTCTGGCGCGATGATTGGATGATCGGTGTGGTGGCGGCGATTATCCTCAGTGTGGGTAATGCTGGATTGATGTTGTTGGCACAAATAATCAAACGTATCAGTGAAGCATGATCGTAATAGATGTATTGAGCTATACCTGCATCGGTATAGGGATTTTTTTCTGGTTTTGGGGTACTTCTTACCTACTTGGGAAGCGATCGGTTTTATATAAACTGCACAGTCTTTCGGTAGCAGATACGCTGGGTTCGATCGCGATAGTCGTCGGATTGCTGCTGCAAATACCCAGTAAATGGCCCCTGCTGATTCTGGCGCTCATTTGCTTAGCAACCTGGAACACAATGCTGGGATATGTGTTGGCCTATTGTTCCAAAACAGGGACTGACTATGAACGATAATAGCTACATTTATGTCCTCGTCGCTCTGCTACCCTTAGCTGCTGGTATGGTGGTATTTCAGGTCAATCCATACCACGCATTGCTGCTGCGGGGGGTATTGGGAGCGATCGCCGCCTTGGTGTATACAATTTTAGGCGCGGGGGATGTGGGCTTGACCGAAGCCTTGATGGGTACTCTACTCGCGATTACACTTTATGCAGTGACGGTGCGTTCATCCCTCGTGCTGCGTCTGGGTGTCATCGAAGACGGGATAGAGGGCGATGCCGTACCAGACGGCAAAACCGCAGGTCATTTTAAGCAACTGATAGATGACATCCGCACAGTTTTTCAGAAACGCCATATGCGCCTGGAACTGGTTCCCTATGCTAGTGTACAGGCATTGCAGCGGGCGCTGATCGAAAAAGAAGTTCATGCAGCTTGTTCCCCACAAGACCCACTAGAACACAGTGGCGAAGCGCAACTTTATAACACAGCAATCAGAGTTCGGCGTGTCTACGACATCATGCAAACCGAACTTTCATCACCGGGGACAACCCTAACCTATGTAAATACACCTGACGCAGAGGACAAACATTGATGAAGTGGGTTTACTTTTTATCAGGGATAGCGCTGTTTATCAAAATGCTGCTAATCGCCAATCCCACAATGGACTTATCGCAGCAAAGTTCGATCGTCGAATTGGTTGTTCAAGATAGTGGAGTATCCAATGCGGTTTCCGGTATCATTTTGCGAAATCGGCTGTACGACACGATCTTTGAAGTCGTAGTATTTACGATCGCCATCTTGGGTGCAAGTTTTATGCTAGCAAATGAACAGCCGTCCTGCGCCATATATCAGTTTACCGATCAACCATCGATTATTTTGGCGCGATTGGGAGCGACGATTGCCGCCTTGGTGGGTGTCGAACTAGCAATTCGCGGGCATTTAAGTCCAGGCGGTGGTTTTGCAGCGGGTGTAGCGGGGGGAACTGCGATCGGCTTGGTGGCGATTACCTCATCACCGCAGTGGATGCAAGAAATCTACCAGCGCTGGCACGCCGCGACTTTGGAGAAAGTTTCGGTACTTGTTTTCATTGTATTGTCCGTTATCACTCTGTCAGGATATGAGTTACCGCACGGAGAGTTAGGCACACTTTTCAGCGGTGGCATTCTCCCCTTGCTCAATATCCTGGTTGCAGTCAAAGTCGCATTAGGATCGTGGGCGGTGCTGTTGGTGTTTATTCGCTATCGCGGATTGCTATGACAAATGTTCCGATCTCAAATCCATTGACATCGAAATCATTCATCACTCTCCTTCTCTGACTCTGTGTCCTCTGTGTTCTCTGCGGTTTAATCATTCAGCAACAACCGTAAACGATATTTTACGTTTATAAGGCTGACCCACGAGTAGTCAGAAACCGGGTTTTTTTGCGAGGTCAAAAACCCGGTTTCTTTGCTTTTGATAAGTAATTCCTGTGTACTCATCTGCGTTTATCTGCGTGCATCAGCGGTTAAAAAATCCAAATTTACGAGAGATCCGCTTACACTAAACCAGCTTGAAAAATCTGATTTGCTGTGAGGTTCAAATCAGGAAAAGTTTGCGACACAATGCGATCGTTCTCTCGAAACTTGAGGATTTGATATTCACCATCAACCAAGTTACAGACAGAAATTGTCGGTTGTTTAGGATTGCCAATAAAATTGCGTCCACCCAACGCAGCATAATCCACAATCCAATATTCAGGGATACCCATCTCCTCATAATCAGCATATTTCAAATAGTAATCATCGCGCCAATTGGTTGACACAACCTCAATTACCAACGGTATCGATTTACCCAAACTGAGGACAGATTGTTTTTGCCACAATGTCTCATTTACCAGATTTGCACGATTTAGCACCAACACATCGGGGAAATACCCAGAATCTTTTTCAGGAGGTCTAACTATCGCTTGGTTGGGGATACTGTATGGCAACCCCAGACGATCGATTGCAACGGAAACTTTGATTGTAAGAAAGCCTTTAACTTCCTCATGTTCGCCTACTGGTTGTGCCATCTCAACAATATCTCCATTATGCAGTTCGTAGCGTACCGCCGAATTTTCAGGCAGCCAGTCCACAAATTCCTCGAAGTTTACGAGTTTGGGTAAAGCTTGAGTCATAGGTTTTCAGAATTACCGATAATATCAATTATATCTCTATCTATCTGCGTTTATCTGCGTGCATCAGCGGTTACAAATTTCCATTTTTTATAAAGTCCACAAGTTATTGTGCGACTTATGTTGTAACCATTTCTGGTTTGATATCAGGTGATGCTGGCTCAAAATACAACACCATGATTTGCTCTGGATACAGCCCAACAGATTCATAAGTGCGTCCGTTGCGATCGCTAAATTCAACCTCAAACGCTGCACCATCAGCCAACAGTTCCACCACTGTCCCTACTTGTCCGCGCCAGAGATTGTATTCAGGAACATCAACTGTCAAGGCAACGACATCGAGTAATTTAATTGTATTCTTTGCCACTTTTATTACCTCCAGACATTACAGAGGATAGCAGGTTGTTAATCTCGGAATCTCGGAATCATGCTCAATAATCCAGCCACTCGGAAGGGTTGCACTTCTATTTTGCCATTCAATCCTGAAATCTAGGATGTAGCGTTGCCCGAACCCATCCCGCCTCCCTAACTGAACTTCGTGAGTTTGAATAACTTCAACCAAATTTTGGCGCAATTCCTCAGCATTGTCAGGTGTCATGCCAAGAATTGACGAAAAAAGCCGCGCTTTGTGTTTGCCATCGTCGTGTTCTGGATTGAGGCAGTAGTCACGAAGTTTACGAATATCAACAACTGCATTCTTTGCATTTGGAATGAGCATAGAAAAGCTGATACTAATAAGCAGCCCTCAGTTTATCTTGAAATTTGTGATGCAGGCTGACTTTCTGGAAATTAAAGTTTCGCGACATACTACCTTTTCCCCGCGAGGAGACTGAAACAGAGTAGATCCGAGAGCCTCCTGTTTTCTAAAGCAAGCGAGGCAGAGCCTCTGAACATGGGTTCCCAGGCTGTGCTTGGAAGTTAAATAGTAGAGTTAACTAGGTTCTGAAATATCGAGTTTGCTTTTTTCAGTAAAATAACTGATGTTAATTATCGGTACACAGTTTATTCTGGATACCGGAAAGGATTTCAATCTGCTCTTCAAGCGATCGATATCACTAACGAGCGGAGATGAGGCTCGTTAAAGTTGATGCCGTATATCATCGACAAGCTTGACGTTTATTGCGATTTGTTTTATATTGGTAAATGCGACAAATCATAGGCTGATAGCTCAATGAGCTCAGTCTTGTATAATCCAAAGACTTCTCTAAAACTCGTTAACAAAAAAAGTTGACATAGAGAGGTTTTTTGGACTATCATTTTTTTAATTGCGTATGATTGCCTAAACCCTTAAAACGGAGTTAAGTCTATGATTGGTCGCCAACTCGATCGGGATTTCTCCATGTTGAAGCTAGTCGATGACGCATCATAACTTACATCATAACTTAGCTGAAGTCGGGCCAAACGATAATTTTTAGCGTGTTGCAATGTAAGTTTGGTGTTTTGCAGATTTATTTGACTTGGAAAGGTTCAGGATGTGGCTCAATCTCAGATTATTGAGAGGCTTCTATGGTTTTCCAAGCAAAAGGTACTGCGATCGAAGCATTTTGCCCCGTTCTCAAGCTAGGTTTTCCGATCCATCTACATTTTGGAGAAAGCAGAAAATGAAGGACTTTAACAAAAAAGATAACGATCGAGTGGCATCGGGCTTGTCGATTACGCTGTTAAGTAATGCTGAGAATCAACAAATGGGATCGCCTTCATATTTTGAGGGAGATCTATAAACTTGGATGTGTGAGGGTGGAGAAATATGGAGATACTCATCAACCTAACTCTCTAGATGGAAATTAGGCTGATGAGTTCTAGGGAATTAGGTAAAAGTCAAGTGCAGAAAGTGAGTTGCCCCTCACTCTCTGCAAAAATTAGCGGTTCTGTCGAGTATGAAAATGTTAGCTTTCGTGACAATTGTCACGGTTGGATGCGATTTTCAAGATAGGTGACTTTCTATCGCATCTGCTACACTAATAATCATTAATGACAGACAAAAGCCAACAGGTTTTAGAAGCCTGTATCACCTTCAAAAAGTAAGTCGATTGAGTAACAAGTAAATCGTTTCATCATTTCTCCTTTTATTACACAAAAAGCACAACTACGTCCTTGTCTCCAGATTAGTAAAGACCTTCAAGGAGACTGATGCACCTTTTATGGCTCAGTTTACACTTCCTTTAATTGACTCTTCCATTTCTCTAGAAACAATCCGGAAATATTTCCAGATTGTTTTCTTCATTTGACTCAGTTCGATCCTGAATCCGCTCGGTAAAACCTTTTACAAACAATAAAAAGTCGGGTAATTAATGTCTCCATTGCTCACATAGATCTGTTAAGTGGATGTAAAGCCTCGGGCTCTGTTTGTCTCTTCGCGATCGGTGAACAAAGAGCGTGAAGGTATCGCAATAAGTACAAACTATATATCGATAAAACTCTTTCAAACATTTTTCGTCAACGAGACCGAAATGGACACACATAGACATTTCTTCTAAAAAATTAAGAATATTGACTATCTCCTGCTTTTTCTCTGCATCTGCATATATCTGATTCATGTACTCATCACTTTTGGTATCATCATTAGCTAGCGATTTGAGATCTTTATGAATTTTTGCTGCAATTTGTCGAACACTAAAATAGCTAGGATCGTTCCATATTTGTATGTAACGTAAGGTTCGATCGATTTTTTTGTCCTCTAAATTGATTTCGATTCCCCGCAAAGCATATACGGCACTAGATATTCCTGCGGCAGTAGCTAATGTAGTTACCGCAAAATTTAAAGTGTCTCGGTATTGTGATTTTGAGTCATAAAAATGAACAGCGATTAAAGTTAAGGCTGCAATAAAGGTAGTAATTCCAATTCCCATTGTGAGATTTAGACTGATTTTGAGGAATCCGTCGGGTTCTCTTTTACTGAGTGGAGTTGTCGGTTTGGTTAGCATTTTTAACTCTTTAGTGTTCAATGAATCTCAAATATTAATCATTTTTACAAATCTACTCAGGGTTTTCCGGCATCAATTTAAAATAGTTTTGTCTTGGGCGAGTGCCTTTTCAGAAATACCGTGCAATCGAGGGTTTTCCAGAAAGGAGCAAAAAAATTGCACCCACTCCTCAAAGAAGTGGGTGCAAAACGACCAAATGTATTTTGAGCTAAAAACTCAAAACTCTATTAATAAGCGTCTTGCAATTCGTAGAAATCAGGGGAAATGTAATCTTTCCGCAGCGGCCAGCCTACCCAATCTTCGTTCATCAAAATCCGTTTCAGATTCGGATGTCCTTCATAGACTATGCCGTACATATCATAGGATTCCCGCTCTTGAAAGTCGGCTGCTTTCCAAATCCAGTAGACTGATGGCACTCTGGGATCTTCGCGGGGAATGAATACTTTGACGCGGACTTCTTCGGGATGGGAAGCATTGTCTGTCAGCTTAGCCAAGTGGTAAACGCTGACTAAATCTTCTCCCGGCCCTTGGTCGTAGGCGCACTGGCACTGCATATAATTAAACCCGTAGGCATACAGTGCTGTTGACATTGGAATTAAGAAGTCTCGATCGACCTTTAATATCTCCACGCCCAAATTATCGGCCGCTAAAGCTTCGTGTTCAAAGCCATTCTGAGTCAACCACTGGGAAACCTTCCCGGCTTCAACAATTGAGGTTTCTGTCTCAGCCACGGTTTACCTCCTGTTTTTGTCCTGCAAGCAGGGCCGGCGGTACTGGCATTCCCATCGCTTCCGTCAATTCTTTCGGCGGCGCCATCCGGCCGGGAATTGACAAATATTTGCCATCCAAGATGTCGTCTACTACTTTCATTTTGTGGGGTCTGGTGTAGTAGCGGTGGGTTGGCAGCAAATTGGCCCGTTCTTGCATAGAATCGTTGGCGATTTTTTTCCGCAGTTTGATAATTGCGTCAATAATCGCTTCTGGGCGGGGGGGACAGCCGGGGATGTACACGTCTACGGGAATCAGTTTGTCAACGCCTCTGACTGCTGTGGGGGAGTCTACGCTGAACATTCCGCCGGTGATGGTGCAAGCGCCCATTGCGATGACGTATTTGGGTTCCGGCATTTGTTCGTACAGCCGCACTAAGATGGGGGCGTACTTCATGGTAATTGTACCGGCGGTGATGATCAAGTCGGCTTGCCGGGGGCTCGATCGCGGTACTAAGCCGAATCTGTCGAAGTCAAAGCGCGATCCGATCAAAGCTGCAAATTCGATGAAGCAGCAGGCTGTGCCGAAAAGCAGCGGCCACAGGCTCGAAAGTCTCGCCCAATTGTAGAGGTCATCCACTGTTGTCAGGATGACGTTCTCTGAGAGTTGGGATGTGACTTCCGGGCGAATAGCGGGGTTGGCAATTAGAGGTTTTTGTGATTTGTCAGAACTTAAGACCATTCCAAGGCTCCTTTGCGCCATGCATAGACAAGAGCAATAACGAGGATCGTGATAAAAAACAAGGCTTCGATGAAAGCCAACAGTCCTAGCTGGTTGAAAGCAACCGCCCAAGGATAGAGGAAGACGGTCTCTACGTCGAAGATGACGAAGACCAGGGCGAACATATAATATCGGATGTTGAACTGAATCCAGGCTCCGCCGATCGGCTCGACGCCGGATTCGTAGGTAGTGCGGCGGTCGTAGGGACGACTTTTGGGCCGCAGTACCTTAGACGCCGTGAGGGCGAGGATAGGGACTAGGCTGGAAATTAACAGGAAGCCTAAGAAATACTCGTAGCCGCTGAGTGCAAACACGGTGAATAATTACTGCCTAGGTGAAAGGGTTCTGTAACTTGTCTTTACATTATATAGATTGTGGGTAGCTAAAATTACGAGTTAGTTGAGATTAATCCTCCATCTTCTGCAATAATTTTTAATGTATATTTTAAGATTAGCTTACCTACTCTTTTTGAGCTGTCAACTACCCCCGACGGCAAGTCGCGGGCTTCGGGCATAAAAACTGAAGCCCCAAGTTGATCAGCCTCAGTCCCCTTTCGGGGCTACGTTATCGGCAAGAGTTCAAGTTCACACCAAGGAATCCGTAGCTAGTTCCTTGCTCTGTAACCTAGGGATTAAACATCTGTAAGGGGTTAAGGAAGTGTCTCTGGGAAATTACCGACCGATAACATTGGCGAAGCTCACATTACTGGAGTAGCAAGGCGCTTCCCGGCATACAGGGAAATGGATAAGCACTACTCCTCTACTTATCCAACCCCTTTCGGGGACTCTGAATTTATTCAGCGTCCTGTTTCATACGTGACCATCAAGGTACGCGGTTTCCACACTCCTAGAGATTTTATGAGCGATCGAGCCACGGAGACTAATACCCTCGATCGGCACGAGTGCCGAGCCTGCGGCTACGTCTACAATCCTAAAAAAGGCGATCCTAAAAATGCAATTGCCCCTGGCACTGCTTTTACAGATGTGACCCCGACTTGGGTGTGTCCCGTTTGCGGGGCGCGCAAATCGATGTTTCAAAATCTCGGTCAGATGGAAGGGGTATCGGGATTTAAGGCAAATCAGCGCTACGGTGTCGGTGTCAACGGCATGACCGAAGGTCAGAAAAGTTTGCTGATTTTTGGCGGCTTGGTCGTTGGTTTCTTGTTGTTACTTAGTATGTATGGTTTGCAGTAAAACGATTGTGAGATTTTGGCAACGAATTGTAATGTTATTGGCCGCTGCGCTTATCTGTACGAGTTGCAGCACCATCGGTTCTGTGAGTTACAACCCCTGGCAAGTGATTTCCTTGCCGACGGAAGCTAATTTGCAGGATATTGCCTTTACGGGCAATCCTCAGCACGGCTGGGTTGTGGGTTCTGAGGCGACTCTGCTCGAAACGCTCGACGGCGGTACTAGCTGGAAGTCCATAGCACTGGATATCGACGATCCGAGGTCGCGTTTTGCGTCGGTGAGTTTTTCGGGTTCCGAAGGCTGGATTGTCGGCCAGCCTTCTGTTTTGCTCCACACGAACGATGAGGGCAAGTCTTGGACGCGGATTGCTTTGAGCTCTCAGTTGCCCGGTTCTCCGAGTACGATCGCAGCTTTGGGCCCGAATTCCGCCGAGATGACGACCGATGTCGGGGCGATTTACCGGACTTCCGACGGCGGCAAAAATTGGAAAGCTGTCGTGCAGGATTCTTTTGGGGTAGTTCGCAATATCAACCGTTCTGAAAACGGGCAGTATGTTGCGGTTTCCTCGAAGGGCAATTTCTACTCGGTGTGGAAACCAGGACAAGAAGCTTGGGAACCTCACAACCGCAATAGTTCTCGCCGCCTGCAAAATATGGGCTTTACCAAGGACGGGCGTTTGTGGATGCTCGCCCGTGGTGGTCAGATTCAGTTTAGCGACCCGTCCAATCCTGAAGGTTGGGGGAAACCGTTTTTTCCCGATCGCAAGGCGAGTTGGGGTTTGCTGGACATGGCTTACCGGACTGATAATGAAGTTTGGGTAGCCGGCGGCGGCGGCAATTTGCTGTGCAGTTTGGACGGCGGGAAAACTTGGCTAAAAGACCGCGAAGTAGAAGATGTTCCGGCTAATTTTTACAGGATTGTCTTTATGGGCCCCGATCGCGGATTTGTGATCGGCGCGAGCGGTACTCTACTTAAATATCAAGGTTCAGCGCAAGCTGCTTGATAGTAGAATAGTAATAGAGATTGTCTGTCAATTTGTTGTTGAAAGGAGGATTCTAAATGGCTGGTACAACTGGAGAACGTCCGTTTGGGGACATTATTACAAGTATCCGTTATTGGGTAATTCACAGCATCACCATTCCGGCTTTGTTTATTGCTGGATGGCTGTTTGTGCAAACGGGTTTGGCTTACGATGCTTTCGGAACTCCTCGCCCTAACCAGTATTTCACACAGCAGCGGGAAGAAGTGCCGATTATCTCGGATCGCTTTGAAGCTAAGAAACAAGTAGATCAGTTCATTAACGCCAAGTAATTTAACAAGGATTTGGAAAAATGACGAGCAGAACCCCAAATAATGAGCCAATTTCGTATCCGATTTTTACGGTGCGCTGGTTGGCAGTTCATACTTTAGGTGTCCCAACAATTTTCTTTTTGGGCGCGATCGCAGCAATGCAATTTATTCAACGATAGGAGTTTACAATGCCTGAGCGCGTTCCTAATCCCAACGAGCAGCCTGTTGAGTTAAACCGGACTTCTTTGTATTTGGGTTTGTTGCTGATTTTTGTTTTGGGTATTTTGTTCTCCAGTTATTTCTTTAATTAACTGGTGTCTGAGTTGGCTTTCGATAGTTCGATCGAATTTGTTTACCTGTAAATTAGTGAGGTGATGGCTATGTTTAGTGAAAGTGGCAGAATTCCTTTGTGGCTGGTAGCTACTGTTGCAGGCCTCGGTGTTCTGAGCATTGTGAGTCTTTTCTTCTACGGTGCTTATGCCGGTTTGGGTTCTTCGATGTAAGGAGAATCAAGCTGATTTTCGGCTTTTAACCCCCCTTGAAAAAGGGGGGTTTTAATTATTAGGCGAATTGTGTTGGTAAATCTGGTATAGTCTTTCTCAGTAACATGAGGTGCTCTGGCGGGCATAGGGCATAGGGCATAGGGCATAGGGCATAGGGCATAGGGCATAGGGCATAGGGCATAGGGCATAGGGCATAGGCATAGGACTCACCCCATACCTCACCACGCTTGAGAACCGCTATAAATGTTATCGAAAGTATTAATTTGTGGGCAAGTTTATGATAATTTAATTTCCTGGTGAGATCGGGATTTGTTGTGGCTGGATGGAGATTTGCTCAATCAACTGCTCGCCTTGCGGGTTCACCAATAACCCCAAAATCGATCGCCACTAGCCGACGATCGCCGATCGAGTGTGGGCAGATCGTGAAATTAGCCAAAAGTTGCGAGTAGAATGGTGCAAGAGCCGATCGCTCGATCGTAGTGCACAGCGAAATATGACCCCACCGCCGCCGCCCCGCAAACCTCAAACCGTCTTGGGTGCGATTACCCAAGCAGTCCAGACTATTGCTAAGGTTAATTTTAACCAGCTAGCGCTGAAACCTAATGCCAAAGTACCCGAACTGTGGGTGCAGGATGCGGGTGCAGCTAAAGCTGAGGTTTATCCGCTGTTGGGCGATCGATATTTGTTAGGTCGATCGTCCAAATCTTCAGATATAGTAGTTCGCAATCCCGTTGTCAGTCACGTGCACTTATCCCTGTCGCGGGATAGTCGGCGGCGGACTCCTTTTGTGATCAAAGATGAAGACTCCACCAACGGCATTTACAATGGCAAAAGGCGAGTTAAAAGTATGTCCCTGCGTCACGGAGACGTGTTCACTTTAGGGCCGCCGGAACTAGCCGCCGCTGTTAGAATTCAATTCGTATATCCGCCGCCTTGGTATTTGGAACTTGTGCGTTACAGCTTTTATGGCGTCAGCGGAATCACCGCTTTGATTGCCGTGTTGGTAGGCATGGAATCGACAAAGTTTCAAGTGCGGCCTCTGCCGAGAAGTATCAATGGCCCCGTGATTGTTTACGCCCGCGACGGGCAAACTCCGCTGCGTCCTCCTCAGAATAACGCTCACTTAGAATTAAAGCAATTGCAGGATTTTTCGCCTTATTTATCCAAGGCGGTACTTGCTTCGGAAGACAGCCGCTACAATTGGCATTTGGGGGTAGATCCGATCGGAGTTTTGCGCGCGCTTTTGACCAATGTTCGCGGGGGAGGAATTCGCGAAGGCGGGAGCACTGTGACGCAGCAGTTAGCGAGGAGTTTGTTTCGAGATTATGTGGGAACTCAAGATTCGGCAGGGCGCAAGTTACGGGAAGCTGTAGTTGCCTTGAAACTGGAGAATTATTACAGCAAAGATGAACTGTTGCTGACTTATTTGAATCGCGTCTTTTTGGGAATTGACCTTTACGGTTTTGAGGATGCGGCTCGGTTTTATTTTGGCAAGTCTGCGAAGGATTTAACTTTGTCAGAGGCGGCAACTTTGGCGGGCATTTTGCCTGCCCCAAACAGTTTTAATCCGATTCAAAATTATCAGTTGGCGGTACAGTATCGCGATCGAGTGATCGAACGGATGCGGGCCCTGGGGACGATTTCTCAGGAAGAAGCCGATCGCGCGAGGCGATCGCGAATTGAGATCAATCCTAAAGCCCGCCAATATCTGCAAAGTACGATCGCTCCTTATTTCTACAGTTATGTATTTGACGAATTAGAGTTTTTGCTGGGGGAGCAGCTAGCCAGAGAAGGCAATTTTATTGTAGAAACAGGTTTGAATCCCGGCCTGCAAAAAGTGGCTGAAGCTTCCCTCAGAAATGCTGTTGAAAATGCCGGAGCCAGTGCAGGTTTTTCTCAAGGAGCCGTGGTAACTCTCAATAGTACAACCGGGGAAGTCTTAGCTTTAGTTGGGGGCGTAGATTACTTAAAAAGTCAGTTTAATCGGGCTACCCAAGCTTTGAGACAGCCCGGTTCTACATTTAAGATTTTCAGCTATGCAGCCGCCCTGGAACAGGGAATCTCACCCGATAAAACTTATTCTTGCGCCCCCCTTTCTTGGGGCGGACAAAGTTACAGCGGCTGCGAAAGAACCAGCGGCAGTGCGGATATGTATCGGGGTTTAGCACAGTCGGAAAATGCAGTTGCTTTGAGAATAGCACAGGATGTCGGTTTAGACAATGTAGTGGGAATGGCCAGACGTTTGGGAATTACTTCGGAACTGCGTTCTAACCCTGGTTTAGTATTAGGGGAAAGTGAAGTTAATGTGTTGCAATTAACGGGTGCATTCGGGGTTTTTGCAAATCGGGGTTTGGGAAATCGTCCCCACGTAATCAAGCGAATTATTGACAGCAGCGATTGCAAAGATAGAAATGATTTTAACAGTTGCCGGGTGATTTATGAGTATCAAAAAGATGGCGTTGCCAATCGGCAGTTAGTTTCGGAAGCCGTAGCGGATACTATGACTGATATGCTGCAAGGTGTTGTGCGGGGAGGTACGGGTAGCAGTGCTGCTTTGGGGTTGGGAGAAGCTGGAAAAACAGGCACGACTAATGATAATAGAGATTTGTGGTTTGTCGGTTATATTCCGAGTCAGCAACTGGTGACTGGAGTTTGGTTGGGAAATGATGATAATTCTCCGACTGGGGGAGGTAGTTCAAATGCCGCTCAGTTGTGGGGGGAATATATGCGGCAGGTGGCGCGTTAAGTCATTAGTCATTAGTCATTAATCATTAGTCATTAGTCATTAGTCATTAGTTAGTGGTTGGTTGTTAGTTGTTGGCGAGCATAACTAATCGCAAAAAAAGATTTAGCAGTAAGGTGCGCGGCGCGGCGCACCCTACGAGGATTTAGGGGCAATTTCTGCGCTTATCCTACAGTCTGAGAAACAGGCCGACAGCCCGACAAGATCGAGTGCAAATTGACGACATTTCCGATTACCGCGATCGCAGGTGCTGCAAATCCGATCGCCTCAACTTGCTCTACAATACTACCCAAAGTTCCGATCAATTCTTCTTGTTCCGGCCGCGTTCCCCAGCGCACTAATGCTATGGGCGTTTCTGCACTCAATTCGGCTGCTGTTAACTGGCCGATAATGTAAGGCAAATTGTGGATTCCCATGTATACTACAATGGTTTCGGAGCCGCGGGCGATCGCCTGCCAATTTACCTCCGGTCGATATTTTCCCGCTGATTCGTGACCGGTGACAAAGGTGACTGAGGAACTGTACGATCGATGTGTTAAAGGAATTCCTGCATAAGCAGGGGCCGCAATCCCAGAAGTTACACCGGGCACAACTTCTACCGACACTCCAGCTTTTACCAACTCTTCCATTTCTTCGCCACCGCGGCCGAAGATAAACGGATCGCCGCCTTTGAGACGAACTACGATCGCATTATCTCCAGCTTTTTCTATCATTAACTGAGTTGTTTCGTCCTGCATTAACGAGTGACGCCCTTTGCGTTTTCCGGCATCAATTCGTTCTGCTTGGGGGTTGATTGCTGCCAAAATTTGAGGGCTGACTAAAGCGTCGTAAATCACCACATCCGCGCACTCTAACAAAGCTTTTCCCTTCAAGGTCATCAAACCCGGATCTCCGGGCCCCGCACCTACTAAATACACTTTTCCTAAAGACATTTTTCTTGCTTCCTTTACCTCTTCTGTGCCTCTGCGGTTCATTTTTGAATTAAATTCCCAATTAAGTCTGCTAATTGTACACTTGGGCCTAGAGGATTTGCGAGATGAAGTTCCGCCGCAGGAAATTGCTGCTTTAGCTGTGCGACATTTTTGGCGATCGCATCTGTAATTCCTCCATTAAATAAGAAGTATGGCACAATTCCTATTTGCTGCTGTCCACCACGAACCAAACTGTCAATTTGTTCTGACAAACTCGGCTTTACCGACCAATAAGCGGTCTGTGCACCGAGTTTGCTGGCGATTTTCTCAACAGTCGAGTTACCTCCGGGCCGACGGCTGCCGTGAGATAATAAAATCCATTTTGGCAATAGCAGATTGGGGAGAAAAGCCACCTCTTCCATCTGACTTTTCACCAATTTTGTTAAGCCTGCTTCCTGAGAACCTAAATGCGGGCGCAATTCAATTTTTAGCTTGTCACCAAAAGTTTGTTGGGCAATTTCCACCTCTGCCGGTATGTCTTCGGCGACGTGAACTCCCGGCAATAAAAATACAGGCAGTATTTGCAATTCTGTCAGTCCCAGGGACAGTGTACGTTCGCCAAAACTGCAAATTTGTTCGTGCAGCGGTGCGGGGCCGAGTTCTAAGGTGGCGGTTGCGACTGCGGGGAATGAGTCAGCCAATGTTTGAGACAGCAGTTGACCTAGGTTTTCCAAAGCTAGTTGGGGTCTGGGGTCACGGCTGCCGTGAGAGACTAATAAATAGGTCGATCGCAATTTCAATATAGATTTGATGTTAATGTTCGAGCCGGATTTCAAATAATTATAACACCGTTGGGCGCGTGACTTGAAAAATACTCAACACAAAAGTTCGATATCCTAGGGTGCGTGGCTTAAAAATCAATAAGGTTCAGTTAAGGAAAATTGTAGAGAAAATGTTGGGTTTCGTTCCTCAACCCAACCTACGCACTGGGCTTAAATCTTCTAAGCCGCACACCCTCAAAAAGAAGGTGTGCGGCTTAAAAATTACTTAACACTGGGCTTAAATCTTCTAAGCCACACACGCTACACAACTCACAAATTAACCTTTGGGAGCGGGATCGGCAATGTATTTGAAAGTGGGTTCCGAGTTCCAAGGGCCGCGTTCATCCTTGCCATTTGTGGACAAGTTAAAGTAGAGATCTACGGTGTTATCTGGCGGAATGTTGCCGAACATCGGATCGGTGAGTTTACCGAGAGATTCCAGAGCTTTCATGAACATTTGAGTGTGAGAAATTTCGCGAGTCAGCAAAAACTGCAACGTCTTTTTCGTTCCCATATCCGGTGCTAGTTTAATCAACTCTTCGTAGGTTTGGCGGGCTCCTGCTTCCGCGCCGATATCAGCGCGCAAATCGCGCACCACATCCCCGCCTTCGTTGATATAAGCTGCTGTCCAAGCTTGACCTTGGCTGTCCAACAAGTGTGGGCCTATGCCACGCACGGCAAACAAAGTGCTTTTGTAAGCTTCTGTTTGGTCAACGTTTTTGGTGTGCATTTCTATGAGTTGGCCCACCATTTCTAAGTGGCTGAATTCTTCGATCGCAATATCTTGGAGCATATCCTTAATCCCTGGATTTTCACAGTGGAATGACTGCACCCAGTATTGCAAAGCTGCTGTCAGTTCTCCTGTTGCTCCGCCAAACTGTTCTAGCAGCAATTGGGCAAAACGGGGGTTGGCTTCGTCTACTGTGACTGCAGCCATTAATTCTTTTTTATGAAAAAACATGGATCGGTACCTCTTTTTAGTTCTGTTGTTAAAGTCTCAAGGATGGCAGACTTTATCTGTGTTCGCCTTAATCCATTGTGCGACAAGCGATCGCACCGAGCCTCGGTCGATGGATACATCTAGCTCGACAAATTTCTCTGCTTTCAGGTAGAGTTTAAATATGAAATTTTACTTAGTGAGTCGGTAGACCAAATTACAATTTACAAGCAGGATTATTGTCGCACTCGGTTAATTTTGCTGACAGGGCATCGAGGTGTCGCAGCCACTGAATGCCGCCAACCCAACTGCGAGAGGGGAGGTGTCCGATTGGTGCTTGCTGACTAAATTTAATCTGCCCTAAAGTAGTAGCAGAATTGTAGGTTTGCCAGTTGACCCGATCGCAAAATCTGATATAGTCTCCCTTAACGCTTTCATAAATTTGTTTTTGGACGCTGAAGCCAAACCGACCTTGACTGTAGTGCAGCCAAAGGCGATCGACTGTGTGCAAATCTTCGCAGGGGATCTGGTAAATTTGGCTAATTTCTAGCTGAGTTCCCGGTTGCTGGGAAAGAGATTGACACATCAAGCCCCAAGTTTCGCGATCGGCTTCTTTCCACTTTTTGTTTGACAAAAAATCTCGTAGTTTGGTATAATTAATTCCCCGTGCAGAAATCATGGTTTGATCGAGATTTGAAGTAACAGATAAGGGAAAAGTTTCTGCGGAATTGGCTACGGCATTTGTGGGTAAAATCGGAGAATCAGGAGTTGGTAGCGCGCTGATATCGGCCGAGTTGTCGCTATTATTAAGAGCAGGAGCGATGATCGGCTTTTTGGGCGAAAGCAAATGTTGATGGCGAATATCTAAAGCTGCTGTGATATCTTGCAAAACTTCCGTAGCAAAACTGTAACGCTGAGTGAGACGAGTTTGCAGCAATTTATCTAAAATTTCACCTAACTCGTCGCTAATACTCGTGGCTTTGGGAAGAAACTCGCGCCACCACCAACGCTCGTTGTTGCAGTCGTACATATCCAAGGGAGGAACTTGCGTCATTAGGCGAATGCAAGTAACCCCTAAACTGTAAAGGTCGCTAGCAGGAAATACTTTGCCGCGCATTTGTTCGGGAGCTACATAATCTTGACTGCCGATGAGCGTTGCTGAACGGAGTATCGCTGAATCAGTCAGGAGTTTGGCAATGCCGAAATCGATCAATACGAGTTTGTTGTCTGACTGTCGGCGGATAATATTTTCGGGTTTGATGTCGCGGTGAATTACGCGCTTGTCGTGGATAAATTGCAGCACGGGCAATAAGTCTTGCAGCACTTGCCAAATTTGCTCTTCATCGTATACACTCTTGTCTAATTCTTGTTTAAGAGTCGCTCCCTCTATAAACTCTTGAACTAAATAAATATGACCTTCTTGTTCAAAGCAGGCTAATAATGTGGGGATTTGCGGGTGTTTTCCTAGTTCGTCTAAACGGACGGCTTCTTGGCGAAATAATTCAACGGCTTTGTTGAAAATTTCGGGGTCACGGTCGTAAAAATAAAATTGCTTGACTGCACAGCGCGGTACAGATGGGATGTCTTGATCAATTGCTAGGAAAGTTTTACCAAATCCGCCTCTACCTAAAAGTTCAATCGGGCGATATCGCTGTCTCAGCAACAGGTTAAAGCCGCAGTTTAAGCAAAATTTGGCGGTGTGGGAGTTTTGAGGATTTTGACATTCTGGGTTGATACAGTAGCTCATATCGATTTTAGATTTTAGATTTTAGATTTTGGATTGCGGAGAAGAGTTTTTTTTAAACGAACCGCGAAGACGCGAAGCGGCGCGAAGGAATAGGGAAGAGAGAAGAGACAGAAGAGAGAGGGTTCATAACTGTCCCGCTTCTGGCGTTGTATTTTTCGGGCTGGACACCCCACAAGCATTTCATCTGAGATGTTGCACCATTCTCAATCAGGCTTTTAGGGGCGGGCTAGAAGAGCCCACCCTAAAAGAAATTCATTCTTTGTGGAACAGGCCGGAAAGCCTGTTCTTAAAAATGGTGCCAGAGGTGAGTTTTACCAAACTGGACTTTAGATGCGCCTGGGCTGATAAGGCTATTTTAATGCGCTGGATCGAATCGGGACGCTGCCAGAGCTGCCGAACCCACGCCGCATAAGTGCTGAGGGCGAGATAATTGCCGATCGCACAGGCCGATCGCGCGGAGCGAAAATTGTGCTATAGTCTTACTGTGCTTGGAACTTGAGGCACCATCGATCTGTCCGGTTCAGGGACGCTCAGAAATATTTCAAAATATTTTTGCCTTACCCCTAGACTTGTGCTGAGATATGATGCTATAGTTAAAACAGATACGGCGAGCGTAGCCAAGTGGTTAAGGCAGTGGTTTGTGGTACCACCATTCGTGGGTTCAAGTCCCATCGTTCGCCCTTTTGATTCTCAACTGTTTAATTCGATCGCCTCCGGGTGGGCTTCGGCACACCTTAATCTTTGGGATTTAGCGGTTCTGTCGGCATCATTTGTGTCAACTTAACGTTAAAAGTAGTATGGGTCTGCTGTTTGACAGTTAGGGAGCGATCCCCCCTAACCCCCCTTAATAAGGGGGGGACAAGAGCGTACTCAAAGTCAACCCCTACTCCCCTTATTAAGGGGGATTTAGGGGGATCTAGACTCAGCGAAAAGCGAGATTTCTCAGGGGTTTCAGGCTGGTTATTGACACCAATGTGTCGGTACAAGTTCCGATGTGCTAATCTTAAATCCAATCTAAAATCTAAAATCTAAAATCTAAAATCTAAATATGCCATCTTTAGTAACAGAAGATTGGGGATATAAATTTAGTGGCGATCGCACAATTAATAAGTTTATTCGGGATATAGAAGGAGAAGCGGCTTTAGGGAAATATTGCGATTGGGAATGCAGAGAACGTGCGGAAATTCTGATGTCGGAGATAGCTGGCAAATCCCACAGTCTTTTCTACGTGCGCCGCCAAAAGGTAAATGACAGATTTTCGGAAGAAGAAATCTGGGAATTGCTCCTTGCTACGGATGGAGATGATTTTGAATTACCCCAATTGTTGCAAAAAGCCGATCGCACTTTGCGGTTGTTAGCAACTGTACGCTGTGAAGACGGAATTGGCGGTTTAAAACTGCTGGATGCTGGTTTGGTGGCGGTTCCTAGAGGGAGGAAAGATGGGTATTCTTTGCCGGTTCAGTTGCGACTTTTGGCTAACAGTCGATCGCCAATTCCTGCAAAGTCGATCGCCCGCGTCCAACAAATGCCATTTTGGGACGACAGACACATACCAACTACGGAACAACTAAAAGTTTGGCATACTTTTTTAAATGTAGAAAAACGCATCGCCGAAGCGCGTCAATTTTGTGTACCTTTCCGAGCGCACAATTACGGTTCAGGCTTCAAAATCGTCACGTTTGAAATTGAGCGTAATTCCGCAACTCTTGATGGCTATGATGAAAATCCCTTAGAATTGGGCGACTTTCGCGAAAGGCTGAAAAAAGCCAGAAATGAAGAAATTATCCTGTTTGATTCGCCGCCCGGAAGCAGAAGCAGCCGAGATGGAGAGACATTGGGTAGCATCGCTGAAATTGACTTTGAACATGGTAAATTACGGATTAAGTTAGATGTTGATTTAGGATCTCGCATGGCGGGCGGCAGATATCAAATGCCCAAACAAGGATTCTTGTATTTTGAGGCGGCGGGCGATATCAGTCAGATTGAACGTAAGAAAAAAGCTTTAAAAATGCTGACAGATGGCCGCGCTCAAAATCCCTATTTGAGTGAGTTTTTATTCGACTCTTCTCAGGCGAGAATGCCCGAAAAAATGATTAAATTGGATCGGGAAAACTTATTAAATCGCAATGCTAATGACGATCAACTGGCCGCCGTAGAAACGGTGCTTTCGGCGCGGGATTTAATTTTGATTCAAGGCCCGCCGGGAACGGGCAAAACGACTGTGATTGCGGAGATTTGCTATCAAATTGCCCGTCAGGGTGGCAAAACGCTCATTGCTTCCCAAGCAAATTTGGCTGTAGACAATGCTTTGAGTCGGTTAGTTCACAATCCGGCGATTCGGGCTTTGCGGAAGGGAAAAGCTCATAAGGTGCAGGAAGAAGGGCAGCCGTTTTTGGAGGAAAATGCGATCGGCACTTGGCTGCAAAATACGGCGACTGACTGCGAAGAAAAGCTCTCGCAGCGCCTGACTAATGTCAAATCTTTGCGGCAGTTGGTGGCAGACTCAGAGCGATTTACCGCCTACTGTGCCGCAGAGAGAGATTTTTTTAATGAATTAAAACACCTGCACGACAGTAAAGCAAATATTGAGGAAAAGTGCAACCAGCAAGCAGCAGATTATGAACGGAATTTAACCGACAAAAGCGAGCTTGAATCTCTAGTTAGTGGGTTAGAAAATCTGCTGGATGCGCCTAATGTCAACTGGGAATCTCCCGAAGTTGCCGAGTTTATGCCCCGACTAAAACCCTATTCAGAAGGCAATGTTTTAGTAGAAAACTTTATGGCAAATGTGCGGATTGCCGCTAGCCATGCTATTCAAATAGGCTTCGATCGCCCTGCTTGCGGCGCGTTTGGGATTGCTGTTTGGCTGCAGGAAACTGTAGCGGCGCAAATATCGGAATTTAAGACGGCATTCGATCGCGCTGATGATATTTGTCACGCTATGTCAACGGTTGCAGAGTCGTTGCGGGTGTCGCGGCAGATGTCTGAGGCTGTGAATCAACTCGAATTGGGCGATCGGCAAAATCAGATACACCGCCAAAATCTCGAACAGAAAATCAAGAATTTGGAACTGCGAAAAGCGGAAATTGCAGCCGTTGTCGTCGCTGTTGCACAGTGGATTGAGACGGCTGATACGGGGCTCTATGAAGTTGTGAAAACTTGCTGGGAAACGGGCGCAATGCTGACGGATGATATGGTAGAATTGCCCGCAGGATTGCTGAAAATTGCCCGATCGCTCAAATTGCCGATCGTGCCGCCCAAATGCAAAATCAATTTGCCCGATTTGGATCGGTTGCAAAAGGCGATATCCCACGAAGAAACCGCAGGTTTTAAGGATCTACAAGGGCAACAGTTCCGGTTTAGCGAGTTTCTGCACCTAAATTTGAGTCAAACGCCGATCGTGCTCTCTGCGGGCGATCGAACACAGTGGCAGCAACTAGCCAAAGACTTCGCCAGCTACTCCCAAGTCAGCCAAAGTCAGCGCAAATTTATCATCGAAAAAGCTCGCACTTTCTTAGGTAGCATTCAACAATTTTACAGTCAATCCTTGCAGCCAAATCAGATCCAGGCTACCTTCGATCGCCTAGTCAAAGAATTGCTGCACAGTATCCTCGCCAATGCGCGTCAGTGCGTGGTTCCCCTGAAAACCGAAACCGAACAGCAGCTTATCAAACAGCAACAATTATTAGATAAAATCGGTCAAACATTAAGCCAGCAGCAAATAGCCGCCGCTAAACTTCAGGTAGAAACAGCGCAGCAAGAGGCAAACTTAAAAATTAGCGAAGTTACTAATTTATTGCAAGCAATTGTCCAACAGCCAAACGTCCCTGAAAAATTGCGAATTTTAGCCGAACAATATCTCGCCCAAAAATCGAATATTTGGGAGCAACCGCAGCAGTTTGTCAAGCAAGTTGAGGCTTGGAAAGCCAGCCTGATTCAGCTTGAAAAATCAATTGCTGACTTAGATCCTTTTGGGGTTTTGGAGACTATCAAAAATAGTCTTGACGAGCATTTATCCCCGCTGCAAACTGCGGCTGCAACTTCGCAGCAGCAACTCGCCGAACTTCAAGCAGAGTTGAGCGAAATTAACGCTCAACTGCAACAGCAGCAACCGACAGCAGCATTACTTGTCGAAAGAAATTGGTGGGAGTCAGCATGGCAAACTATCCCGACTCAATATCAGCCAGAAGTTCCGAATACAGGATTATTCACCGTAGCTTTTTTGAACAAAATTAAGCGTTTATTCAAAACTTGGCAGAGGAAATTAGAACAAGAAGAAACAGCGCTAAATCGTTCTCAAACCTTTGTGACAGATTGGATTCAAAAACTCCGCAATCCATCAGAAAAAGACCGCAACGATTTAAAGCAAATTTATATTGACAATGCCAACGTTATCGGCATTACTTGCGTGCAAGCTGCCAGTTTCGATTTTACTAAAAACTTTCCCAGCTTTGATGCAGTCATCATTGACGAAGTTAGCAAATGCACTCCCCCAGAGTTGTTAATCCCCGCTTTGAAAGGTAGAAAGTTAGTATTAGTGGGCGATCATCGGCAATTGCCGCCGATGTTTAATCAAAGTACGATCGACGATATTGCCGAAGACATCGGTTGTACCGGAGACGAATTAAGTTTTATCAAAGAATCTTTGTTCAAAGTATTGTTTGAAACTGCCAGCGAAAGCATCAAAAAAATGCTGACAACTCAATACCGAATGCACCCGCAAATTATGGGCGCAATCAATCAGTTTTACCAGCAAAAACTCAACTGTGGCATTCAGGAAGCAGACACCAAACGCGCCCACAACCTCGCAGGTAGAATCATTCAAGAAAATAATCACATTCTGTGGGTGAAAACGCCCGTGGCACAAGGGTTTGAAGAGGAAAAACAGGGTACTTCGCGGTTGAATGTCAAGGAGATTGATGCGATCGAGCGTTTGTGCGAACAAATGGAGACAGCTTGGCAGCCCAAAGTTGCCGACGGTGAACCACCGAAAGAAATCGGAATTATCACTTTTTATGCTGCTCAATTAAATGCAATTAAAGACAGAATCGAAGGGGAAAGATTCCCGGCTTTGAGCATCCGTACTGGTACGGTTGACATATTTCAAGGCATGGAAAGACCTGTAATTATTGTCAGCACAGTGTGCAATAATGTTAGGGGCGATATTGGATTTGCTAAGGAACCGGAACGGGTGAATGTGGCATTTTCCCGCGCTCAAGAATTGCTGATTGTTGTCGGCTGTCACGATTTATTTACCCAACAAACAGGTACAGTGGGAAAAATGTATCAGGAAGTTTCAAAAACGGTGCGTCACTGCGGAGGTTTTGTAGATGTTTCTAGCGTCCTCAACTAAACCAATTGACTCGAATTTAAGTTCGCTAGCCGAACAAATTGAGCAACAAAATCCGGGTTTGTCAGTGTTGGCGGCGCGTCAATTCCGCTTCGCAATCCGCCAAACTCCGCTGGAGGTGGCGGTTAGCGAACCGCGCGAGTTTAACGTGTTGGAAGAGTTCATTTTGCGGGCGGGTGTTGAGTTTGAACCTGCGCCAACTTTGAAGGAATTGGCGGATTTGCTGGGGTTAGACGAGATTTTTGTGAAGACTACGGCGGCGACTCTGGTTAGTTTGGAAAGCTTGGAGGTGGCTGAAAATGGCCAAATTGCGATCGCCCCGCAAGGTAGAGATTTTTTCGATAAAGGTGCGGTTAGTCGATCGCAAATTCAATCAATTTATGCCATTTCCGATCCGCTGAATCAAACTCTTACCTTTAAATTCGATGCTTTAGCCGCAGAATCGGTCAACTTACCCGATTTAGCAGATTTAGTGTCCCTCGAACATAAAATTAGCGACCTTGCGAATTTAAGTCTAGCAGAAATCCAGCCGTTAATTCAAGATTCCGGCTTAGGAATTCACGCCCCACAAAACGGCAAAATTGTCTCTGCTTGCGATGTCGTCGGCGACGATTTAGATATTTGGCAAACAGTCTCGATTTTTGTGTTGTTAGATGCGATCGAAAATAAAACTACTATTCAAGTTCGACAGGGAAAGCAAATATTAGAAACCGCATCAAACTTGCTAAACGAACTTGAATCCCAGCAAAAACTTTCCTTAAATGACTTGTGTAAAGTAACCCCAGACAGCGCACAGCAAGAATCAGAGACAATCCCCGTTCCGAAAAATCGGAAACCAGCCTCTAAGAAGAAACGCAAGGAAACAGAGTCAGGAAACAAGTAATATGAGGACTTTAGTCCTAATTAACTTAAAAATTGAAACTATTTATACAATTAGTATTGTACCGATTGACAATATACCGCGATTTCGGTATAATTAATAGTTATTTGCAATCGCGCTGAGAATTTGTTTGTGTCTGCCAAAGATACTTTCCACGAATCCGTAAAACGGGCACTTGAAAAAGAACAGTGGGTGATTACTGCCGATCCACTAAAGTTTAAGTTTGGCAATATTAAATTTCAGGTCGATTTGGGAGCTGAAAGGTTAGTCGCAGCGGAGCGAGGTGGGGAGAAAATTGCAGTCGAAATCAAAAGCTTCCTAAATCCCTCTGCAATTACAGACTTTTATGCTGCATTGGGACAATTTCTCAGTTATCGGCTGGGCCTGGCATCGGTTGAACCTAATCGGAAATTGTATTTGGCAGTACCCATTGACGTGTATCAAACATTTTTTCAGTCTCAGTTTACTCAAACTGCGGTACAAGAGTATCAGGTGTTGCTAATCGTATACGATCAAAAAAATGAGGTGATTGTGCAATGGACAAGCTAGCTCAATATCGTCAATATGTTCAGACATTAATGAGCCGTTATGCCGAAGAAGATGTTTCTGATGATGAAGTCGAAGTGCAACTTATCTGCGACACAGAACGAGATCATTATCAGTGGATGAATGTCGGCTGGGAACACTTAACCCGGATTTATCAAACCTTCATTCACATTGACATCAAAGATGGAAAAATCTGGCTTCAGCAAAATTTGACAGAGCAAAATCCTGCGGAGGAATTAGTTGCAATGGGAGTACCGAGAGAGGATATTGTTTTGGGATTGCAACCCCCATATAAACGACCGTATACTGATTACGGTGTAGCGTAAACAGTTGACAGTTGACAGTTGACAGTTGACAGTTGACAAATGTCCACTTAATATAGGGTCAGTCTCTTTAGAAAACACCAATTATTTTGTACTTCCTCCTGTGACGTACTATTATCATGTAGGGTGAGTCACTTGGGAAAATCCCAATTATTTTGCATTCGCTTCCGTGACGCACCCTACAATAATCCTACTAAGCCTTGACGCATTTCAGCATCCGTAAAGTAGCCGCCGCGTAATTGCGCTTTGCAGAATTCTCGAAAACAAACCGAGCCCATTTCGTTAATAGCAGCAGCAACAGAACAATAAGAAGACATTTGAGTAATAATAGAAGCAGCCCAATAATTCTGAATGTCTGAAAAAGTTTTAGACGGCTCTTTAGCAACTAAATTCGGCTGCATTCCCGCCGACAAACCAAATTCCGCCGCTCGACGGCGCACCGCACTCAATTCAGCGCGAGTGACGGGCTGCGTAGGTTTAAAAGTTGCATCTTGATAGCCACTAACTATCTTGTTGTCCCGCGCCAATAGAACTTTTCCCGCACTCCAGCGGGAAATATCAACTTCGCTAAATGGACGGATAGAAATATGGCTAGGAAATGTGATATTAGCGCCTTGTATTCATTTCAAAGATTCCCAAACTAAAGATACCAATTGCTCTGTGGTAACAGCAAGTTGCGGTCGAAAGCTATTGAATAGTAGATATCATCGGTAGCTATCTCCGAATGGTAGAAAAGCCAGTATTGCCTACGGTATTGGTATTTCCTGCGGTATTGGCTGCGGTATTGGTATTTCCTGCGGTAATGGCTGCGGTATTGGCTGCGGTATTGGCTGCGGTATTGGCTGCGGTATTGGCTGCGGTATTGGCTGCGGTATTGGTATTGGTATTGGTATTGGTATTGGCTCCGGTATTGCTTCGGTATTGCCTCCGGCATTGCCAATTTCTCCCGGTGCGGATTGATTGGTAGTGAAATAAAAGTGACCTAATGTGCGGCCTTGGTAAGCTCTTTTACTCAAGCGCCAAGCAGGATCGAGAGTGATTTTCATGAAGTCGTTAACATCGCCGTTTGTGCGACCGATAATCACCGATTTACCTTGGTAATCTACCGGAGTTCCCATTAGAAGAACATTACCATCAACACTTTCCAAACTTAGGGTGTATTTTAATGCTAAATCGGTGCCGGCCATGCGAATTGAAAAGCCGTTGCTGTCTGTTGCGCGACCACAAATACCGGTAAAATCAAAAGTAACTAATAACGGATCGACTTTCACGGGATTAGATCCGCTTTCGCTCCAGCATTTTCGCTTGTCAGATACTTGTTCTACAATTAGCAATTGGTGGCCGCCGTAAGGGCGGGGTTGGGCGATGACAATTACTCGCTCTTGGTTAATTTCGGTTTCGTCAAAAGTAAATGCTTTAGCCGAACCGATCGCGCCAAGTGTTAAAATTGCTGAACCTGCCAGTGCTGCCACTGTTCGTAGAAGTGAATGTTTCATGATTTTTCCCTATTGGCTCCTTATTGTGATGAGACTTATCTAGAATATAAAAAAGTCGCCCTCTTCCAACAACAAGATAGAATTTTACCATCTCTTGTTCCGGTGGTACCAAGTGCGATCGATCGGCGATCGTCACATTGGTTCGTAGTGAGAACTAAAGTCCGAGCGAATTTTATGAGGACTTGAGTCCTTACTACAAACTTATAACCGTTATTTTACCGAGGAACTGGATAAGCTGTTGGGCATCTAAATTGTATTTTCCGGGCGGGCGGGACGCCGACTCCACAAGAATTTGATGGGACTTGACAGTAAAATTTAGATGCGCCTGGGCTGATTACTTGCGGGAAACGATCGCACTATTGGGCAAAAAAACGGTGCGTTACACTCTTGTTAACGCACCCTAAAACAAACATTCAAAAAGCGCCTTTCCTGTCTAGCGGAACATACTACTTACAGAACTATCTTCGTGAATCCGCCAAATAGTTTCTCCGAGCAAATTCGCTACCGAAAGCACCGTCAACTGCTCAAAACGGTTCTCTTCCGGCACAGGAATTGTATTTGTAACAATTACCTCTTCCAAAATCCCGCTAGACAAACGCTCGATCGCCGGAGGCGAAAACACCGCATGAGTAGCACAAGCATAAACCTGCCTCGCACCCTCGCGGCGCAACAATCTCGCACCTTCAGAAATCGTGCCGGCAGTATCGATCATGTCGTCCACCAACACAGCAGTTTTGCCCCTGACATCACCGATGAGGTTCATCACTTCTGCCACGTTGTGAGCTTGGCGGCGCTTGTCAATAATTGCCAGGGGAGCATCACCAAGCTTTTTGGCAAAAGCTCTCGCCCTAGCGACTCCGCCAACATCCGGCGAAACCACAACAATATCCGTCAATTGCTTGCTCGCCAGATAATCCAAAAGCACCGGCGAACCGTAAACGTGATCGAAAGGAATGTCAAAATAACCTTGAATCTGAGCCGAGTGCAAATCCATCGCCAAAATGCGACCTGCCCCAGCTTCCGTAATCAAATTAGCCACTAATTTTGCCGTAATCGACTCTCTTCCGGCCGTTTTGCGGTCAGCCCTAGCATATCCGTAATAGGGAATGACAGCAGTAATTTGTCTAGCCGAAGCGCGGCGACAAGCATCGATCATAATTAACAATTCCATGAGGCGATCGTTTACCGGACAGCAAGTTGGCTGAATCAAGTAAACATCGCAACCCCGAATCGATTCTTGAATTTGAACGTAGAGTTCCCCATCAGCAAACCGCTTGCGAACCATCGGCCCCAAATCAATCCCCAGATAGCGAGCCACCTCTTGGGCGAGGGGAATATTAGCAGAACCGGAGAACAGCCGCAGACGGTCATGAGCGGAAACCGGCGGCTCGGGAAGCGGAAGCGGTAAAGTAGCAGAACGGATCACAGCAGGCCTCTTGCAGGACGTTTATTCCATCGCTATCTTACCATCTGAAACTAGAAATATTAGCCAATTTTTTAATAGATTTAACTTTCGGGGCGACCACAAGTGTTAACTTAGCCGAATTGAATAGGACTTGCAGAAATATCTCCGAGAAACCGGGTTTCTAGCCCACTTTCGGCACCCTCAACGGTCACAATCGGTTTTTACTTATTTTTATCCAGCAATAAAACTATAAGTTATACTAGAATACCGTACATTAACGGATAAATTACTTTTTAAGCGCATAATTTATTACTGTAAAGATAGAGCATTCTGCGTAATTATGCTGTGTGACACCCCCAGGGTGTGGAATGTGGGTTCTAGCTGAAATGTTGCACCATTGTCAATAAGCTTTTTAGGAACAGGCAAGATGCCTGTTCCACAAGAAAATCTACTCTTTGTGGAACAGGCCGAAAAGCCTGTTCTTGAGAATGGTGCAAGATGTGAGTTCTAGCGAACTCTGTACTGGCAGAAGTACGATCGCACTTGTGCCCCTGCGTCTAAAAATTCTAGCGAGAGTCAATTTGGGGCTGAGGCTGCAAGTGCAGCCACCCCAAATTCAGGCGAAAGCCGAAGGCATCCGGGTTCAAGGCGATAAAAATGCCACCAACAGGCAATAAACTGGAAAAATACTGTAAAAAAAGTTAAGAATCGGAGCATACTCCAGATTTTTGATATCGGGCAAAGCAAGGTAGAAATCGATGAGCTTAAGAGAACGCATTGACGCAGAAATCAAAGCAGCCATGAAGTCCAAGGACAAAGTTCGCTTGGAAACAGTTCGCGGCATCAAGAAATTTATTCTCGAAAAAGAAGTCAGCCTTCGTCCCTCCGGGCAAGAAACGCTGACAGAAGCTCAAGAAATGGAAATTTTGATGCAAATAGCCAAACAGCGCCGGGATTCGATCGAACAATACCGCAAAGGTGGCCGCGAAGATTTAGTGGCACAAGAGGAGGCGGAGTTGGCAATTGTTGAAGAGTATTTGCCGGCGCAAATGTCAGACGAAGAGGTGAGTCAAGTCGTTGACGAAGTGATTGCCTCGGTTGGCGCTACTTCTGCAAAAGATATGGGCAAGGTGATGGGTAAGGCAATGCAGCAGCTTAAGGGCAAAGCAGACGGTAACAGAATTCAAGACATGGTGAAAGCAAAGCTTAACAGTTGACAGTTGACAGTTGACAGTTGACAGTTGGCAGTTGGCAGTTGGCAGTTGACAGTAGTCAGTAGACATCTCCCATAAATAATCTCAAGTTTTATAGAGATGTATGGCTTAGGCCGGGGGGCGACAATTTATTAGGGCTAAGGCCAAAAAACCCGGTTTCTACGAAAAATCGTGCATTTCTCCCTTGAGATATTGACGCAGAAACCGGGTTTTCGATCGGATATGCAGGTGGCAACCTCTGTATTTTCGTGAAAAAACCCGGTTTCTGACCATCATGGCGTCCAAGAATGTCAAAAAAATGTAAAATACTAACTTTGGTCGGGACTGGGGACTACAGAGAGTGAAGTCTGCTCAAGAGCATTAAAGACCTAGCATTACTAAGTCTGTGAGCGATCGTCTATTTTTTAACAGTTTCTACTTAAACTTATGCAGCCACCTATTGCTATTGGAACTCTCCTACAAAACCGCTACCGTTTGGTGAATATTTTAGGTCAAGGAGGATTTGGCAGGACTTATTTAGTAGAAGATTTGGGACGGTTTCAAGAACGCTGCGCCCTGAAGGAATTGATTCCGGTGCAAAGCGGGCCATACGTTTTGGAAAAATCGAAGGAATTGTTTCAAAGAGAGGCGGCAATACTTTACCAAATTGGGCACCCACAAATTCCCCAGTTTCGGGCAATATTTGAAGAGAACCAGCGTTTGTTTTTAGTGCAGGATTACGTGGAAGGGATGACTTACCGCGAACTAATGCTCGATCGAACTTCAAATGGTCGCACCTTCACCGAAGCCGAAGTCTTGGTATTTATCCGGCAAATGCTGCCGGTACTCGCTCACATCCACGCCCGCGGCATCATCCACCGCGACATCTCCCCAGAAAATATAATTCGGCGCGAAAACGACCAAATGCCGGTGCTGATTGACTTTGGAGTGGTGAAGGAACTCGCCACCAAAGTCCAGTCTCCCGAAGGAACAGCCCACGCAACAACTGTCGGTAAAATCGGCTACGCGCCGATGGAACAGTTGCAAAGCGGGCGGGCAACAGCCAGCAGCGACCTCTACGCTTTAGCTGTAACGGCGATCGTCCTGCTGACAGGCAAAGAACCGCAGGAATTGCTCGATCAAACAACGCTGCAGTGGAATTGGCAGCAGCAAGCGCAGGTGAGCACGGGTTTGGCTTTGGTGCTCAATCGGATGTTGAGCCGGTCTCCGGGCGATCGATATCAATCTGTCAGCGAAGTCGCCCAAGCACTCGACGCCCAAACTAATCCTAAACCTAGCCAGCCAACTGTACCGCCCGCGCCAGCAGTGGTACCGACAAACCCTTCGCTAATAGCAACGGTGGCCGTGGGCAGGCCGCCAGAGCCCGTCGCCCAGAGTTCCCACCCGCAAAAAAACCAGCCAGACCCGTTAATTGAGCCTGCTGGCGACACTTTTTGGGACAATCCCATTGCTGCGATCGGTCTGCTGGCGGGCTTAGTAATCTTGACGGGCTTCGGTTCCTGGGCTTTAGTCGGCTCATTTCTCAACAATTCGCGCCCCAAACCCACTCCGACTGCGCCAGCACTCATAAATCCCACGCCGACACTAACTCCGATACCAAACCCGCTACCTTTGCCAACCCCAACCCCCCAACCTTTGCCAACCCCAACCCCGGAACCTTTGCCAGAACCAAGCCCAGAACCTGTGCCAGAACCCAGCCCAGAACCTGTGCCGGAACCGAGCCCAGAACCTTTGCCGGAACCGAGCCCAGAACCTTTGCCGGAACCAAGCCCAGAACCTTTGCCGGAACCAAGCCCAGAACCCAGCCCAGCGCCAACTCCCGCACCCAAACCGACGCCCGCGCCGACGCCCGCGCCCAAACCGACGCCGGCACCAACTCCTGCACCAACTCCGGCACCCAAACCGACGCCCGCGCCAACTTCGGCACCGTCACCGACTCCCGCACCAACTCCGGCACCGTCACCGACTCCCGCACCGTCGCCGGAACCGGCGCCAACTCCGGCACCATCGCCGGAACCGGCCCCAACTCCGGCACCGTCGCCGCAACCGGAACCGGAACCCGCGCCGTCACCGGAACCAGCACCAACACCCGCACCATCGCCAGAACTCTAAACTTCTGGCAAAATTCCCCTAGACTGAGGTTGATGCCAATTAATTGTTAGCTATTTGCCAATGAACTCCCTGCTAATTGCTGGAACTGATACCGACGCGGGCAAAACTGTTTTGACCAGCGCTCTGGCTGCTTATTGGCAAATGTATTTTCCCGATCGCAGTTTGGGAATTATGAAACTCATGCAAACAGGAACGGGCGATCGCGAACTCTACACCCGTTTGTTTTCCCTCGACCAATCCCCCGAAGAACTCAATCCGCTGCACTTTGATGCGCCTTTAGCACCGCCGATTGCTGCGGAACGGGAGGGGAGACGTATCGAGCTCGAAAAGGTCTGGACGGCGTGGCAAAGCCTCTCTGAGCGCAAGGATTTTGTGTTGGTGGAAGCTTTGGGAGGGCTGGGATCGCCTGTAACGCGGGAACTGACTGTGGCAGATATTGCCAGGGATTGGCGGCTGAGGGGGGTTTTGGTAGTACCTGTGAGGTTGGGGGCGATCGGGCAAGCTGTGGCAAATGTTGCTCTCGCCAGACACACTGGTTTTAAGCTCAGAGGAATTGTGCTCAATTGCGTTAAAGCTTATTCTGAACAAGAAATTGCCGATCTAGCGCCCGTTGATTTGATCCAGTCGCTGACTCAAATACCTGTGTTGGGTATTTTGCCGCATTTAGATGACCCGACTGACCTTGCTAAATTAGCTAAAATTGCTTCAGATTTAGATTTAGAACAGTTACTGCCAGGGGTTAATTTAGTTCCTCAGACTTCTAAATAACCCTATTCTCAACACCTCTCTTTCTCATTCTTCTCTTCCTCTGCGTACTCTGCGTCCTCTGCGGTTAAAAACTAAGATTTTATTTAAACCGCAGAGAGCGCAGAGAGCACAGAGAAAGAGAAGAGAGAGTTTCACAAATTATTCAGAATTGCTATAAGGAGAATAAAACATGGTTTCTACTTTACCGAATTTAACCTCTGTAGATTTATCTCAATTGCGACTGGAGATTAGAAATTTGCAGCCTCAGCTAGTCGAATGGCGTCGCCTTTTGCATCAAAGGCCGGAGTTGAGTTTTGATGAAAATTTAACGGCGCAGTTTGTCTCGCAAAAGTTGCAGGAATGGGGAATTGAGCATGAAACTAATATTGCTAAAACTGGTATTGTCGCCACTATAGACAGCGGCAAACCGGGGCGGGTTTTGGCAATTCGGGCGGATATGGATGCTTTGCCTATTCAAGAAGAAAATGAGGTGGATTATCGATCGCAGCATGATGGAATTATGCACGCTTGCGGTCACGACGGCCACACTGCGATCGCCCTCGGTACTGTCTGTTATCTCGCAAAGCACAAACACAGCTTTTCGGGTAAAGTAAAATTTATATTTCAGCCCGCCGAAGAAGGGCCAGGAGGCGCAAAACCGATGATTGAAGCGGGTGTTTTGAAGAATCCTGATGTTGATGCGATCGTCGGCTTGCATTTGTGGAACAATCTACCTTTGGGCACTGTAGGCGTCCGCAGCGGCGCTTTGATGGCGGCTGTGGAAGTTTTTGACTGCACGATTTTTGGGAAAGGTGGACACGGCGCAATGCCACATCAGACTGTGGACTCGATCGTAGTTACAGCCCAAATTGTCAGCGCTTTGCAGGCAATTGTCGCGCGGAACATTGACCCGATCGACTCAGCGGTAGTAACTGTCGGCAAATTCCACGCAGGCCACACCCACAATGTGATTGCCGATACTGCTCAAATCGCTGGCACGGTGCGCTATTTCAATCCAGCATATCAAGGTTATTTTGCACAGCGGATCGAGCAAGTAATTGCCGGAATTTGTCAGAGTCATGGGGCCAATTACCAATTAGATTATTGTGCGCTTTATCCGCCAGTTATTAATGATTCGAGAATAGCTGAATTGGTGCGCGACGTGGCAGAATCAGTTGTAGAAACTCCTGCGGGAATCGTTCCAGAATGTCAAACAATGGGCGGCGAGGATATGTCGTTCTTTTTGCAAGAAGTTCCCGGTTGCTATTTCTTTTTGGGTTCAGCAAATCCAGAGAAAAACTTGGCTTACCCGCACCATCACCCGCGTTTTGATTTTGATGAAACTGCGCTGGGGATGGGTGTAGAAATGTTTGTGCGCTGCGTGGAAAATTTTTGTGTGAATCAATGAAAGATTGTGTCATCCGGTGGGGGCGGGTTTATGAGATTATTGATTTTAGGCAATGATAGTTTGTAAAACCCGCCCCTACAGCAATCATATCTATTTAACCCGATCTCTTGCACCCGCAGTCAAAAAACTGTAGGGGCGGGTTCACCAAAAGATTTAAAGAATGCAGACAGCTTAAATAAACCCGCCCCCACCCCACGCGAGAGTCTTTTTACCGAGTTTGAAAAATATTCTGCACCATTTTTTTATCTACACTCGCCGCCGCCTTATCCAATTCTGCAATCTCCCCGGAGTCTAACTCCCAGCCCAAAGCACCAATATTATCCCTCGCCTGTGTCGCAGATTTGGCCCCCGGAATCGGAATAGTTTCTTTGCAGATGCACCAGTTGATTGCTACCTGCGAAACAGTTTTGTTTCTGAATGCCGCTATTTCTCGCAAACACTCCAAAAGCGATCGCATTCCCGGAAGTAGCTGCTTGCACGCCAAACCTCGGATACCTTTAGGAAGAGAGCCGTTTTCGGAATATTTACCCGTCAGCAACCCCAAGGCTAGAGGACTGTAAGCAATCAATTTTATCCCCAATTCATCGCAAACATCTTTCAACCCGAGTTCTGTCACCGGATAGGTGGAAAGTAGCGAATATTGCACTTGTAAAGTAACAATAGGAATTTGGCGATCGCTAAATCTTTGATGCACCCATTTCAGCCGTTTCGGCCCGTAATTAGACAAGCCCACTCCCTTAACTAATCCTTGCTCGTAAAGGTCAGCCAAACCATCTAAAAGAGCCCCCTCTTGCCAAGGAGCGTAATTAGCTGTAGACCAGTGCATTTGCACCAAATCTACATTTTTTCCGAGGCGCGCAGCCGAGGCTTTGCAAGCCGATATCATTGATTGTCGCGTCAGTCTCCAAGGATAAGCAGCTAGTTTTGTCGCAATACAAATACTGTCTTTATTTGCACCTTGATATTGTTGAGAAAACTGCCCCAAAAGCTGCTCGCTGCGGCCATTTAATTTCCCTGTTCCGTAAGAGTCCCCGGTATCGAATAAAGTGACGGCGTTACTAACACAAAGATTGAAAACGGCTTGCAATTCCTCGTCCATACTTTCATTGTAGCCCCAGAGCAATCTGTTGCCCCAAGCCCAAGTGCCGCAGCCCATTTTTGGAAGTAAAAGTTTTTGGTTAGTTGGCATTTTTATTGATGGTAGTTGTTGGTAATACGGATATTTTATAGGAACATAACTCGGTATCGCCTAGCCCCCAGTATAGCTGTTTCATTCTGCCACGGGCCGCCAGGGACTCAAGTCCCTGTCTAATAGCATAAGTCGGTTAAAACCGACTCAAATAGTAATTTCAATTTTGAAAATTAGAGTTACACATATATTCTGCGCTAACTCTATACAAAAACAGCTTTGATAGAATTGCTACAGTCGTCTTTAGACGACTTCAGCTATGAGACAGGGGTTTAAACCCCTGTCGGACTGTCGGACAAATGGCACACCCTACTAAATTACCAATGACTGATGACTCTTTAATTCTTTTACGTGGTTGGCGAGGGCGAAGGTGGGCTGTTTTTGGTAGGTTGCTCTGGCTTAGCTTTGGGGTCTGGTTTTGGTGGCGCAGGCGGAGGGAAAGTCGCCGCGCGTCTGGGTATTTGTAGCGCTGTTCGGAATGCAGAAGACGGGAAGAAACCGCTAAATTGAGAAAGTCGAACTGCTAGAGGTTCTGGTGCATATTCCCACAAGCTTTCGTAGTAGAAGAAAGCGGCGCCTAAGCCGTATTCTTGGACTGCTTGCACCTGAGATTTAATTTGCTGAATCGGTACTGGGTTATTTCTCAAACCTGTCATAATCCCAACTCCGGTGGGAATTTTTTGCTGCGCTTCTTGCATTTCTGGACGGTTAAGCTTGTCTACAAATGATTCTAGATTGGAACGGTAGACTTGCACGATTAGCTCGTCGGCAATATCCAAACGCACCCAAGTCAGCCAATCTTGTAGGTGATGTTTGTAAGCAAACTCGTAGTAATTGGGAGAAATTGAGAAAATTGCATTGGGTTTGACTGCTTTGACGGCTTGATTTAGCTGCGACATAAAAGCGGTGATTTTATTGGCTCGCCACCGCACCCATGCTGGATTTTGAAAATCTTTTGGCGGAGCTTTTTTTGTTTCTTTGGTATACAAAGCAACTGTGTACTCATCGTATCCAAATTCAGACGGCAAACTCATGTGATCGTCAAATTGGATGCCGTCTGCGTTATATTTAGTGGTGATTTCTAGTACGAGTTTGGTAATGAATTGCTGCACTTCTGGATGAAATGGATTGAGCCAAACTACTTCGCCACCTGCACCGATTGATGTTTGGCTGCCGTCCTGTTTTTGTGTCAGCCAATCGGGATGATTTAAGGCTAATTCTGATGTGGGAGGAGCCATGAAACCAAACTCAAACCAAGGAATTACTAGCAGACCTTGGCGGTGAGATTGAGCTATCAAATCTCCGATCATATCTTGTCCCTCTAACCCTCTGTAAACAAAGGGTTGAATGTCTTTTTGCTGCGCTACATCGCTGGGATACATTGCATAGCCAGAATTCCAGACAACGGGATAGATTGTGTTAAAATTTAACCGTTTTAGTTTGCTGACAGCATCTCCTAGTTTGCGACGATCTCTGAGGATGTCTTTGTCGTTTGTCGTCATCCAAACGCCGCGAATTTCCTGGCGGGGTTCCTGGGCGATCGCCGGAATGAAGTTGTTCGCCAGCAATACTATAATGAATGAGAGGGCAAACAGAAGCGGGAAAAGAGTTTTAATCGATCGCTGCCAACTGCGCGGAATGATGCGTAATGTCATAGTTTTGAATGGTGAGTTAGCTATTGAAACACACCCTGGCATAATTTGGTGATAAAATTTGCTCGCTCTACAGTCTACAGCCATTTGCGCTGAATGTGGAATCGGTTAACTGAAATGGGTGAAGTGATGTTATGCGATCGCAACTGAGCTCCGTATAATCTCTGAGACAGAGGGTAAGTGAGAGCATTCTGTCTAACTGCTGGGAAATCATTAATTACGCACTGCCAGCTATCCTTACCGGACTCTGCGGCCTGCCGGAGTGCGAGTGCTGTACAATATCGGGGAAAAGAACATTTCGATCGAACATCTGTAATTGTGAAACATTTAGTGTTAATTGGCGGCGGTCACAGTCATGCTATCGTATTAAAAATGTTCGGTATCCAACCTCTGCCGTCCGTGCGTTTGACTCTGATTAGCGATGTGCTGCACGCACCTTATTCGGGGATGCTGCCGGGACACGTTGCCGGGTTTTACGATTATGATGAATGTCACATCGATTTGCGATCGCTCGCTGAATTTGCCAGGTGTCAAATATTAATCGATCGGGCGATCGCGATCGACCTTAACAAAAATTTAGTTATTTGTCAAACTAGCCCTCCGATTAATTTCGATGTGCTTTCTGTGGATATCGGCAGCACTCCTGCGACTTTATCTGTACCGGGTGCCGCAGAATATGCAATTGCAGCTAAACCCGTACCGGAGTTTTTAGCTAGCTGGAATCAGTTAATTTCCGCAAGGCAAAACCATCCCGAAAAACCGCTGCGGATAGCGATTGTTGGCGGCGGTGCAGGCGGCGTAGAATTAGCATTAAATATGCAATCTCGATTGGGGAAGGAAGAGGGAAAAAGGAAGAGGGAAGAAGGAAGAGGGAAGAAGGAAGAGGAAAGAAGGAAGAGGGAAGAAGGAAGAGGGAAGAAGGAAGAGGGAAGAAGGAAGAGGGAAGAAACTTTAGAAAATTTATCATCAGAAATTCATTTGTTTCACAGCGGTGCTGAATTAATGCCGGCACATAACCAGCGAGTGCGTCGCCGCCTGAAAGAAATTTTGATTAGTCGTGGGATTAAACTGCATTTAATGGAAAAAGTTAGTGTTATAGAAAAGCCAGAAACGATTGACATAGAAGATAATCAAGAATGCCCGATGCCCAATGCCCAATGCCCAATGCCCAATGCCAAAATTTCCTGTCAATCAGGTTTAGAATTAGAGTGCGAGATCATATTTTGGGTGACACAAGCATCGGCAGCCAATTGGATAAGAGAATCCGGTTTAGCAGCCGACTCAAACGGCTTTATGCAAGTCAACGATTGCCTGCAATCCGTCTCTCACCCCAACGTATTTGCGGCTGGCGATATCGCTGCGATGGTTAATTATCCGCGTCCCAAAGCAGGCGTGTTTGCCGTGCGTCAGGGCAAACCGCTGTTTGAAAATTTGCAGCAGTTTTTATTGGGAAAACCGCTGAAACCCTTTGTACCGCAAGAACAATACTTAGGCTTAATTGGTACTGGGAATAAAAGGGCGATCGCATCTCGCGGATCTTTCATGTGGGAATCGGCGCTGCTGTGGTACTGGAAAGATTGGATCGATCGCCAATTTATGCAAAAATTTAGCAATCTGCCCAAAACCCGCAATACCAAATAGCAAGACATTCAGATATTCTCCTCTCTTCCTCTGTGTCAAGAGCGTCCTCTGCGGTAAATAAAAAAAGTCTTATTGAAAAACCCTTTAAGCTTGCTATAGTAATATCAGAAGTAAGAAAAACTAACTATGTTCAGAAAAATTGGATTTGGGCTGCTTTGGATTGCATTTATCACCTACGCCTTTGTATTTGCACCACCCGACAGCCCAGAAAAAACCATCACACTAATTACCAATATTTCCACAGGCAAAATAGCAGACATCAACCCTTTAATTGTAGCGTTATTCAACCTCATGGGAGTCTGGCCGCTCATCTACAGTTGCGTCTTATTTGCTGACGGCAGGGGCCAGAAAATACCTGCATGGTTATTTGCCACTTTATCCTTTGGCGTCGGCGCTTTTTCCTTGCTGCCTTATTTAGCCCTGCGCGAACCGAATCCAGAATTTGCCGATCATAAAAATATCTTTTTAAAGATATTAGACTCCCGTTTTACTGGAATTTTCTTAACATTAGCTGCGGTTGGTTTAGTTGCCTTTGGCTTGACAAACGGCGATTGGTCTGATTTTATTCAGCAGTGGCAGACTAGCCGCTTTATCCATGTAATGAGTTTAGATTTTTGTATGCTTTGCCTACTATTTCCTGCCTTATTAGGAGACGATATGGCGCGCCGAGGAATGCAGAACTCTACAGCATTTTGGGCAGTAACATTAGTACCGCTGTTCGGGCCGCTGGCTTATCTGTGCACGCGCAAACCCCTGTCGGAAACTAATACTGAAACTGTTACAAATTAGACAGCAGTGCAGGGAATTTTCAGTTTAATCTAGAAATCCATCACAAGTAATCAGACAAGAAACAGGCAAGATGCCTGTTTCACAACCATAAGTAAGTTTTATTGTGGGTCGTTGCTCCTAGTAGCCCGCCCATGAAACACTGATTACAAATACTGCCAAATCTGAGTATTAATGTAAATAATTATCTCCCAGTCTCTAGCAAATGAAAAAATTTCCTATTGTTGGCATCACAACATACAACCGCTGTTCAGCAGGCGAATATCGCTTAAATGGAACTTATATTGATGCAGTTCAGGCGGCTGGTGGCATTCCGATTTTACTGCCGCCCCATCAATTAGATCCCGCTAGTATTTTTGATGCAGTAGATGGTTTGATTTTTTCCGGCGGCGGAGATATCAACCCAGAACTTTATGGCGGTTATGTCGATCGCACAGTTTACTCGGTTAATGCAGAACGCGACAATTTTGAATTAAGCTTAGCAAAGCTAGCTTTGAAGGCTGACATACCTGTGTTGGGGATTTGCCGGGGAATGCAAATTTTGAACGTAGCCAGCGGCGGCAGTTTGGTGATTCACGTACCGGATGCTTACGGAGATGAGGTTAATCACGGATCGGGAATTCCCCCGCGTGCGATCGAGCATACCATTGAAATTGAGCCAACCTGTCGGCTAGCAAAAATTATGGGAAAAACTTCAACAACAGTTGTTTCCTGGCATCATCAAGCAGTGCGGAAGGTAACATCCGATTGGCGAATTGTAGCCGATGCACCTGACACTGTGGTAGAAGCAATGGAACACTGCTATCACCCTTGGATGATAGCAATTCAATGGCACCCGGAAATGTCGCCAAACTGTTCATTTAACTCTCGAATTTTTCAGGCTTTCGTAGAAGCAGCAGCTTCAAAATTTATGAATTCTACCAAGTCAGCATCACAAACAATTCATACATTTGGATAGTCACTTATTCTTGATAGTCAGTATCTATTTCAATATCCAGGGTATCTTCATCTATTCTGACATACAGAACATTCGGGCGACAGCAAACCTGACAATCTTCGATATAAGATTGCTCCATACCACCGCTGATATCAACAAAAGTTGTACTCGGTTCGCCGCAGAAAGCACAGTAATATTCAGCCGTTGTTTGCATCTTTCTCGCACTCTCTTTTTGTGACTTCGTGGCGGTAGCGAAACATATCTGTTAACCGCATTTCCACCCACCAACCTAACAACAAATCGACAATTGGGCCGCCCGGTATCGAAAATGCGTTAGCGAAGCCCTCGAAGAGGATCGCATCTGTCAATCTAGTCTTGCCATTTTCTGAGGTAAACTCGTGTCGGTGAGTCCAACGTGCCATCGGCCCCTCAGTTTGTTCATCAACAAACAAGCGATATTGTTCGCACTCAGTGTGAGTCGCCACCCATTTTACAGGAATCGGCCCCAATAACAGGCGAAATTCTGATACAGCACCCACATCGAGTCCCCCTTCGCGGCGAATGATTTTCACCGGTTGCCAAGGCGGAGTCAAAAGTTGCAGAATGTCCGGCCTTTCGTGAAAGTTCCAGACTGCTTCAACGGTAGCATTAATTAAGGATGAATATTTAAAATTGGGCATTTTCTAGATTAAGTTAAACAGTTATTTGCGATCGCGTTTCAGCATTTGCAGTATTATCCTCTGTATCAGTACAAACAGCAACAGTTAGTTTCAATCCCAAAGCATTCAGCCAAGTTCCCAGATGGTAAATCGCATCACTTCCTTGCTGTGACAGCAATTCATCCAGTTTTTTTAAGTGCAATTCATATTCTTCAGGACTCATTTTTGGTTGGCCAAGAGCTTCTGCTACATCGCGGAGAGCTCGTTTTAGCAGTTCAGCTTCCGGCTCTTCCTCCTCTAATGTCGCCGTTATATAGGCTGCTGCTAGTTCTGGCTTTTTTCTGAGAGATTCAATCAAAAATGGATGATAAGGTAGGCTTTTAGGCATTGTCTTAACTCCTATAATCTGTCCAGTATTCTTTAGCTTGGCGGATATCTCTGTCTTGAGTGCTTTTATCGCCTCCGCAGATGAGAATCACAATTGTCATTCCTATTTGTCCAAAATAGATTCGGTAGCCAGGCCCATAATTTATTTTGAGTTCGCATACGCCTTCCCCCACGGAGCGATAGTCTCCTAAATTACCATCAGCAATTCGGTTAAGCCTAGATATAATCTTGGCTTGAGCATTTATATCTCTCAGTGAATCAAACCACTGATCGAAAGGCACTTTGTTATCTGGCGTAGTATAACGCTGAATTTCTCTCGGCTGGACTTCGGGCATAATTATATTATAGTGCGTCACTCATCCCAGTATCCTGGCAATTAATTATACTCAAGAAATGCCACAGGGGAAAGATGGAAAAACTTAGCTAACTTTTGAATTTGACTCGCCGTCAGTTCCCGCTTTCCATCCATCATCTCAGATACCCAAGACTCGGATTCAAAAATATCAACCAAATCTTTTTCTTGAATATTGTCTTCAACCATCAATGCTTTCAGTAGTGCGATACCTTTCAAGACTGGCATTGGCTCATGTTTTTGTTCGTAATCATAAACAAGAGTACCCAACACGTTTAAGTAATCTCGATCGTCCTGCGTGAGATGGCTCCGACTCACAATAGAATCAATCCGATTTTGTGTAGCGATTAACTCAGCTTCACAAGTAATTGGACGCGGTGGAAAAGTTGTGATGATCTCCATATAGTAGCTACTAGGAGTTTTTAAACCCGTCGTCATTTTTCCAGTTCTCCTTTTTACTAAACGGGACTTAGTGAATTCTCACATTCTTGATTTGGCTGTCGTGTTGTATGACTCATCGCCTCAGCCAAATGCTTCTTCAAAGTCGCCTCCGGTAGCGGCCCTTTTAAATGACTCCAAGGCAAAACCTGATCCAATTCCCACTCTTGAAAAATATAAAAATCCATATCCGGCAACTGTCCCCGCAACTCCTTAAAAGCCCGCCGATAACTGCCCAAAGTATCGCCGTAATGCCGAACTAATTCCAACAGCCGAGACAACCGCCGATCGCCCTTTGACAACAAACCCTGAATCACCGACCAATTATAGCTTTCAGGTCTAAATTCTAAACCTAACTTCCGCAATTCTTTATCTAAAAACTTCAGCCTCTTCTCCGCATCTTTATTCACTCCAAACCACTGAAAAGGAGTGTGAGATTTCGGAACAAAAGTGCTGCATCCCAAGGTCAACCGCAAACCGGGAGCGGCTTTTCTAATCGCCCGCATCATCTCCACCGTCTCCTCTAAATCCTCCATTTCTTCGCCGGGAATTCCCGCCATTCCGTAAAGTTTAATTCCCTTTAAGCCCCCCGCTTTAGCATTGATAGCAGCTTGAATAATTTCGTCATTTGTGAGTTTTTTGTTAACGATTTTGCGGAGGCGATCGCTCCCGCTTTCCACCGCAATTGTCACAGATTTGCTGTCTCTGTTGGTCAATATTTCTGCCAATTTAACTGTCACCGTATTCGTCCTTACCGAAGAAAGACTCAACCGCACGCCGTCGTATTTCGGATGATTCAAATGATCCAGCAACGCTTCAAATTCCGGGTGCTGAGTCACCGAAGCACCCAACAAACCCAAACGATTAGTCACAGTTAAACCGCGATCGATCGCTGGAATTAGCGAACCCTCCAAACTCGCAGTTCTAAACGGCAAAGTCAGATAACTTGCCAAACAAAAACGGCACATTTCTGGACAACTCCGAACCACTTCCACCATGTAAATATTTTCCCAAGCCGCTTTTTCTGTCACCACAGTGGAAGCAGATAAAGTATTGCCACGATAAGTCTGTTTTTCAACCATACTGGGAATTCCCGAATCGACAGGCTGAATCGATTTAATCCCCTCAGTCGCATCCAGATAAGTTACTTCGTACAAACTGGGGACGTAAACTCCCGGAACTTGGGCTAAATGCCGCAATTTAGTTTGTCTGTCGGCGGTACGGACTTCTTTATAAGCATCAATAAAATTGTCAATGAGATGTTCGCCATCTCCCAGCAAAATCACATCAAAAAAATCGGCAAAAGGTTCTGGATTCGCAGTAAAAACCGGGCCACCGCCGAAGACGAGCGGATGATTATCAGTTCGTTGTGACGCCCAAATCGGAATTTCTAGAGATTCCAATAAATTTAGAATATTTACATAGTCTAGTTCCCAAGAAAGCGAAAATCCCAGTAATTCTGGATGTCGAGGAAGTTGTTCGCGGATATCAGTAAATAAACGGCTGACTTCAATATCCGATCGCACAGCCAAAGTTGCCCAGACTATCTGATAGCCGAGACTGGTAATACCCACCGTGTACTCGTTGGGAAAAGCAAAAATAGTCGGGATAGCATCAGCATCGGGGGTTGCTGGGGCAAATAGTAAGCGTTCTTGAGCAAATGGATTAGGATTCACGGGCAAATTTAGTTTTAACAATAGGTCTGTTCTTATCTCATTTTAAGCCATTTCCAAAGTCATTGTAGGGTGCGTCAGGGTTGAATGTGGCGACCACAAACTAAGGATCTCCCCGCTGACGCACCCTACAGTTAGTTAGCTGTTACATCCGTTACATCCGAAGAAAGCGAATCGGTTGGCGAACTTCCTTATTGCTTCTTCAAATTTACTCTGAAATAGAATCGCCATCGTCTTGCCTTCTCGGCGGCGGTGCACTGTGAAAAGTTGCAATCAGCAAACAGATAATCCCAGCATTAATAAACACATCCGCCAGATTAAATACGGGGAACCGAATTATCCGAAAATCGATAAAATCTACAACGTGGCCCGAAACAAATCGATCGATCCCATTGCCCAGTGCTCCCCCCAAAATCAAACCGTAGCCAGCTTGTTCCCAGCGGTTAATTCGCGGCCCGAACCAAGCTAGTACCATCAATCCGACACTAACGCCCAAAGACAGCCAGCGCAACCAAATCGCCCCGCCATTGCTGAACAGACTAAAAGCCGCACCGGTATTAACAACATAAGTGAAGTGAAACACCCCAGGTAACAGTGGCTGCGTTTGCGGAGGAACCGTCAATTCAAAATTTTGCACCACCCAAAACTTAGCCAGGTGGTCTAAAACTAAACTGATAACAGCAGCAACCCAGAACAAGGGATTTCTTTTAAAACGCATGAATTAAGCAATAGAAAATGGGGCATCGGACATGAGAGAATTTACTCCAATCTCACTTGTCATTGCGAGCAAAATGCAGTGGATAAAAGCAATCCCAGCCGCAGCGACAGGACTCTCCCGTTGGGCAATTTATAGTATAACCTTATTTTGCACAATTACCAGTTACCTCTTCCTCCTTCCTTCTTCCTTCTTCCTTCTTCCTTCTTCCTTCCTTCTTCCTTCTTTCTTCTTCCTGACATCCGTTACATCCGTTACATAATCCGTTGCCGAACTTCCCTCTTCCTTCCCAATCAATAAAACATCAAGCGGCGCAAAGTAAATGACAGCACTGCGATCGCACAAACTACCGCCAATTGTCCCGGCAGAGGATAAACCGAATATTTAAGAATCTCATCAAATAAAGGTGTTTTTTTTGCCGGAGGCAGCAAGTAAGTAAAAATTAGATAAATTAAGCCGATCGCGTGAACAGTGAACAAACCGCACAAACAGCTAAAAGCCATAGATTCCAGCCGCGAAGCCACCTTAAAAGCCACCCAGCCGCACACCCAAGCACCAGGCACAAAACCCAGCAAATACCCAAAACTCGCTTCTTTGAGATAGCCGATGCCGCCGCCTTGAGAAAAAACTGGCCACAAAGTTAATCCTAATGCCAAATAGGCAATTTGCGAGAGAGCCGCAGCATTTTTCCCCCCCATGCAGCCTACTAGCAAAACGGCTCCAATTTGATAGGTAACACCTAAAGAGTACGCTTGAAGTCCTCGATCGTCCCACAACCCAATCGGAATTGTGACAGATGCAGGCAAAAAAGTGCCTCCTATCGTCAGAAGCAAACCAATAACAGCCCAGATTAATTCAATAGGAGCAGGCATTATAGCAGAAGAAAGAAGGAAGACCGAAGTTGCAATCGACCGTTTATGTTTGTGCAATTAAGAACGTCCTAACCGTCAGGGCGGTTGCTATATCATCAAACGGCATTCCTCAGAATGTATTTGTCAGATGCAAGCTTCAATGCCCGCAGCTTTTAAATTCTTAATAATAGCACTACTATCAAAATAACCACCATTGTATTGTTTTCTGATTCTCAAGCCTCGATCTTGTGATAATTTAATAGGGAATTTTTCGCGATCCTCTTCGAGGGCTTCGCTAACGGGCGATCGACTGCTTGTTTCCGTAGCTCGGTTTCTGCCATATACCTTATATGTTGACACTTGTCAAGCTCATATATAACATTAATAATATTAATTAATATTAAATTGCCATTAAGTGTAAAGATTCTTAACCTAACCTTTACTTTTGCGCGCTATGCTGATGCGGGACACCCATATAACGATCGCAGATTTTTTATACCTATGCTTTTTCGTCTCAACTTGATTAATCCAAAGCGTCTGACTACAGCAATTACCGTAATGGCGATCGCCCTCAGTGTAGCAGCTTGCCGCAGTGACAGCCCAAACACGAGCACCAGCCCCAGCCCCGGCGGCGACACCGCAGCATCCCCCGGCGCATCCCCCGTTGCAGCCACGGGCACAGCGGAAAACACCAAACTCGCCCTAGCCTCAGACGTAGCCATCACCGCAGCCGGCGCCTCATTCCCCGCCCCCCTGTACCAGCGTTGGTTTCAAGACTTCAACAAAATCAACCCCAAAGTACAAATTAACTATCAATCAGTAGGCAGCGGGGCCGGAGTCGAACAATTTACCAAAGGCACAGTAGACTTTGGGGCCAGCGACACCGGCATGAAAGACGACGAAATCGCCAAAGTTCCAGCAGACAAAGGCGTGATACTGCTGCCCATGACAGCCGGCAGCATCGTCCTGGGCTACAACCTGCCAGACTTAACCGAACCACTGAAACTGCCGAGAGATGTTTACTCAGAAATCTTCGCCGGTAAAATTACCAACTGGAACGATCCCAAAATTGCAGCGGCCAACCCGGGCGCTAAATTGCCAGACCAAGCCATCACCATCGTCCACCGTTCCGACGGTAGCGGTACCACCGCCGTCTTCACCAAACACCTGAGTGCCATCAGCCCCGACTGGAAAAGTGCAGTAGGCGACGGCAAAACAGTACAGTGGCCCGTAGGCGTAGGCGCAAAAGGCAACGAAGGCGTCACAGCCCAACTCCTGCAAACCGTCGGCAGCATCGGCTACGTAGAATACGGCTACGCCAAAAACAACAATCTCAAATTTGCATCTTTGGAAAACAAAGCAGGCACATTTGTAGTACCTAACGACGAGTCAGCTTCTCAAGCTTTAGCGACTGTGCCGCTGCCGGAAAACCTGCGAGCATTTATCGAAGACCCCGAAGGCGCTCAATCCTATCCAATTGTCACCTACACTTGGATGCTAGTCCCCAAAACAGTTACTGACCCCAACAAAGCCAAAACCATCGAGGCAATGGTTGAATACGGCTTGAATGAAGGTCAAAAAGTTAGTTCCGAATTGGGCTACGTTCCTCTGCCCCAAAACGTTAAAGAAAAAGTAGCCGCGGCCGCTGACGGCATCAGCCCAGACTACAAGATTGAGGTTGCCAAATAGTAAGAGAAGTCAGTGGGCAGTTGACAGTTGGCAGTTGTTAGTTGACAGTTGGCAGAGGGAAAAAAGGAAGAGAGATATTTCTGTAGGGGCGGGTTCACCGACAATAATTGCCTAAAATCAATAATCTGATAAACCCGCCCCACCCAACGGTAAATCGCCATCTACCTCTTTGAAAATACAAGGGGCGGGTTTTACCAGAAATATTTGTTGAAAAGTCAGGGGATTAATAAACCCGCCCCTCTTTGATTTTATTTATCGTCTTTCTTTCTGCTTCCTTCTAGCTTTTTCCGAAACAGGCTATTTTCCGCTACTATATATTTGGTTTTTTTTTCTATGATTTCAGATAATAACAGCGCTCCATCACAGAGCCGATCGCGCTCTGGGGCAGAAAAATCCTTAGATCAAGGCTTTATCTGGCTGACTCGGATTTTGGGAATAGGAGTTGGTGTAATTTTGCTGGTAATCGCCCTCACCGTTGGTTACAGGGCTTTACCTGCGATTCAACAGTACGGTTTGGGCTTTCTGTTTGGCAGTAGCTGGAATCCGGTTAAAGAAGAGTACGGTGCGCTGCCGATGATTTACGGGACGATCGTCAGTTCGGCGATCGCGCTCCTAATTGCTGTACCATTAGGAGTAGGGACTGCCATCTTCTTGAGTGAAGATTTTTTGCCGCTGCCAGTCCGCACAGCTTTGGTTTTTTTAGTAGAACTTTTAGCTGCCATTCCCAGCGTAGTCTACGGTTTGTGGGGAATTGCTGTATTGATTCCCCTGATTACCACTCTCGGCAAGTTTCTCAACGGCACTTTCGGATGGCTGCCGATTTTTAGCACCTCGCCAGTTGGGCCGGGAATGTTACCAGCAGGAGTAATTTTGGGAATCATGACTTTGCCCATTATTACTGCTATCTCCCGCGACTCTTTGGCAAGTCTCCCGCCCGATTTGCGACAAGCATCTCTAGGTTTAGGGGCTACTCGGTGGACAACGATTTTTAGGGTACTCGTACCGGCGGCTTTTTCCGGCATTGTCGGCGGAATTATGCTTGGGCTCGGTCGCGCGATGGGAGAAACAATGGCTGCGACTCTGTTAATTGGCAATTCCAATCAGTTAAGTCTTTCTGTGCTAGCTCCGGCAAATACAATTGCTTCTCTGATGGCAAATCAGTTTGCGGAAGCCTCCGGGTTGCAAGTAGCAGCTCTGATGTACACTGGGCTAATTCTGTTTATTATGACACTGATTGTTAATATTTTGGCAGAGTGGATTGTTTCTCAAGTAAGAGCGAAGTACAACTAGAAGTTTGCCGCCATTTCCTACATATTTTTAGTTTATGTCAAATAGCGTCTCCGATGAGAATCCTTTGGTATCGAAAACAGGCAGTTTAAAGAAGGTTAAAAACAGCCCGCAAGCGCTGTTTAGTCTGGGGATGACTGTATTGGCTGGAGCTAGTCTGGCCATCACTCTGCTGCCTTTGTTTGCAGTTCTTTCCTATGTCACCGTACAAGGTTTCAATCGCCTGAATTTAGACTTGTTTACCAAGCTGCCACCGCCGCCCGGACTATCGGGAGGCGGTATTGCTAATGCAATTCTCGGTACATTGATGACGGTGGGAATTGCTTCTTTAATTGCTGTTCCTTTTGGCGTATTGGCCGCCGTTTATTTGTCGGAATTCAGCAGCGGCCAAGTAGCTCGCTGGGTACGCTTTGCTACTAATGTCCTCAGCGGCGTTCCTTCGATTATTGCAGGGGTATTTGCCTACGGTTTGTTCGTGGTAAATATGGGAGGTTTTTCGGCAATTGCAGGGGGCGCGGCGCTGGCCGTGCTGATGTTGCCGACGATTGTGCGGACTACTGACGAAGCTCTACAAATCGTCCCGCAAGATATTAGATGGGCGTCGGTTGGTGTGGGTGCTTCTAATTATCAAACGGTGTTGCAGGTGGTTTTGCCTGCGGCAATTCCGGCTATTTTAACGGGTGTGACGCTGGCAATTGCTCGCGCTGCTGGAGAAACTGCTCCTTTGATTTTTACGGCGCTGAATTCGCCTTTTTGGCCGGCAGGATTTGATAAGCCAACTCCGAGTCTTTCGGTTTTGGTGTACAACTTTGCAACGGTTCCTTTTAAGGCACAGAAAGAATTGGCTTGGGCTGCATCTTTGATTTTGGTGTTTATGGTTTTGCTGACGAGTATTCTTTCTCGCTGGGCTACTCACAAAAAAGTGTATTAAAGGGTGAGTTTTAAAAAGGCATTCATGCACTTATGGTGAAGGCCGAATGTAACCCAGGTTTTGAGTAAAATTTGAGAGGATTGTTACCTGTATGATGATGGATTTAGACAAGCAAACGGAAACAGTTTTGCGGACAGAGAATATCAATATTTTTTACGGCGCTTTTCACGCGGTTAAAAATGTTTCAATGGAAATTCCTAAAAATCGCATTACTGCCTTGATTGGGCCGTCTGGCTGCGGTAAAAGTACAATTCTGCGATGTTTTAACCGCCTCAACGATTTAGTTAACGGTTTTCGTTTAGAGGGTAGAATTGATTACAAGGGTCAAAATCTTTACGATCCTGATATTGATGCTGTGGAGGTGCGCCGCAAGATTGGGATGGTGTTTCAAAAGCCGAATCCTTTCCCGAAGTCGATTTATGACAATATTGCTTACGGTGCGAGGGTGAACAATTATAAGGGGGATATGGATGAGCTGGTGGAAAAATCGCTCAGCCAAGCTTATTTGTGGGATGAGGTGAAGGATAAGTTGAAGCAAAGCGGTTTTTCTCTTTCGGGTGGCCAGCAGCAGCGTTTGTGTATTGCTAGGGCGATCGCGATTAATCCTGATGTAGTGTTAATGGATGAACCTTGCGCTTCTCTTGACCCGATTTCTACGATTAAGATTGAGGAGTTGATGCGGGAACTCAAGGAGAAGTATACGATTGTGATCGTTACTCACAATATGCAGCAGGCTTCTCGGGTTTCTGACCTCACAGCTTTTTTCAATGCTAAACTTTCTGACGATGGGAAGCGGTTTGGCTATCTTGTGGAGTGTGACAAGACTGAGGTAATTTTCCAAACTCCGAAGGAAGAGTCTACTTTAGATTATGTGAGTGGCCGTTTTGGTTGAGTCCCCGACAGGTTGAAACGTGTCGCTACAAAAACTATCGTCCCTCTTTAAGAGACTAAAAACATTTAATTTACTGAGTCTGGTAGCGACAAAAAAAACCTCGTAAAACTTTTCTGAATTTAGAATCCCGCTTTCTTGGAGAAGGCGGGATTCTGGGTTTTATGTTTAATAGCTCGATCGCATTTTTTGCAGATACAAGCCGCTGATTTTTGTGAAGAAATGCTCGAAGAGTTCACCAAAAAACTGGGCGGAGCGTAGCGGAGGGCTGAAGCCCCGTCCTTTCAGGACGGCTTTTCCTTAACCTTGAGGCTCCTGATTGACTATAAATACATCAGTTTTAGTTCTATCTACAGATTTGCAGCGATCTTCAACGAGTGCCAATTTAGATTCCTGCCTCTAAAAAATCTCAACGTTTGTTCACGCTCTTTTCCGGTGTTTTGCTGTATTATATTACAACAAGGAGGACTACTCATGTTTGGCTGTCAACAAAATGTAATTCGGGCTGATTCAGATGTTCAAGCTATTCTTGAATACCTGTGTTCCGAAGCTGCCAAGCTTTCTAATTGCGGAACTTACTATGGCCGCCAGCTATACTTTAAAACTGGTAAAATCCCAAGCCGTGCTCAGTTGCACAAAGTTTTGGGGACTGAAAATCGGAACCGACACTATCAAGCGTTCTACTCTGATACTGCCCAACAAATATTGACGGGCGTAGCAGAGTCTTTTAAGTCATTTATGGGATTACTAAGAGCTTTTAAAAGTGGGGTAATTACGGAACGCCCGAAACTACCAAAATATCGTCAAGGCGGAAGGGCACTTGTGACATTTACAGGTAGGTCGGTAAAACTCAAAGATGGAATGTTGAGATTCCCCCTTGGAAGCAAGGTTAAAGCGTGGTTCGGCTTAGATGCGTTCTTTTTACCGATACCCTCTAATCTTGATTTTAAGTCGATTCGAGAGTATCGCATTCTTCCTCGTAACGGCTGTTTCTACCTAGAATTGGTCTACAAAGTAAACCAAATACAGGCAGATATAGACCCGACTAAGTGCTTAATGATTGACCACGGCGTAGATAACTGGCTAACTTGCGTGAGCAATGTCGGTACAAGTTTTATTGTTGATGGCAGGCATTTAAAATCGCTCAATCAGGGATACAACAAACGGGTGGCATTTCTGATGAAGGGAAAAGCTAATGAATTCTGGTCTAAAAGACTTGCCTGCTTAACAGAGAAACGTAACCGCCAAATGCGAGATGCCGTCAACAAGGCAGCAAGGAAGGTAATAAACCACAGCTTAAAAAATCGGATAGGAACGATTGTATTCGGCTGGAATAAGGGACAAAAAAAATCTGCCAATATGGGAAACACAACTAATCAAAAGTTTGTGCAAATCCCTACGGGCCGATTAAAAGATAGAATTGCTCAACTTTGTGAGCAGTACGGATTGAAATTTGTGGAAACGGAAGAATCTTATTCATCCAAAGCGTCGTGTGCGTTTCGTTCTGAAGAAACCCAGAAATGGGGGGAATTCAGGCTCTAGCAAGGTAATCCAATATGGATTGAGTTC
>NZ_JAUBOX010000157.1:0-6672 GCF_036700445.1 Microcoleus sp. T3_B1 | reverse complement strand
TTTTAGTAGGCATTGACTTTTTATAAATATCATCATATTATACTATGCAATATGCGTTTTAGATGCTGAACAGCTTATAAAGATTTAGCTTCGCCAATCCCAAATACCGAACACCTTCCGGTGTCACGTCAAACCGACAAGGCAAAACCTCTACACCTTCACTTATAGCCTGTCTGAACAATTCTCCGTAAAGGCGATCGGCACTATCCCCCGGAGCAAAATCCGTACAATCCCCGCGATTAATAAAATACAGCATTACAGCTCTCGAGCCCTGCCGCACCACTTCCATTAATTCCCGCAAATGTTTCTGTCCCCTCTCCGTAACTGTATCGGGAAATAAAGCCAACTCCTCTTTTACCCAAGTTGTATTTTTCACTTCCAGAAAAATCGGTTTTTCCTCACCAGTTAGCCAAAAATCCACTCGACTTTTTTTATCAGTGCCGTAAACAACCTCCGGTTGAATTAAACTGTAATTGCCCAACTCTGGAAACAATTTCAATTCCAAAGCTAATTTAACTACTCGATTGGGTAGCCCAGTATTAACTCCCACCCAAGTTGGCACAGTGTCGCAAACTTTAATTAATTCCCAAGTATAAGCTAACTTGCGTTTAGGATTGTCGCTGGGAGATACTAGCACTGGATTGCCGGGAATCAAAACACCTGTCATCGGGCCCGTATTCGGACAGTGCGCGGTGATGATTTCTCCCGAATCTAGTTCTATTTCGGCAAAAAATCGCTTGTAACGTTTGATGAGAATTCCGGGTAAAAGAGGAGGATATTTGTAAATTAAGTCAGTCATTCGATTTGAGGTTTTAGATTTTAGATTTTAGAGTGAGGCATCATAGCATGAAACGACGGTTTGTAGTAAGGACTTTAGTCCTGCATTCTTTGTTTCATATCCTTAGCAGCTAAAGCATAACCTCCATCAGCACCGTCTATAAAATGCACTTGGCGACCGTTGCGTTCAAACACCAGACAAGTCATCAACGCTCTGTCAGAAACGTGCAAACCGTAAACCAGCTTGCCTTCTCGGTAATTCCTTTCCAAGTACCCCGTCAATTTTTTTCGCCGCCACTCATTGCCCGAAATTACCATTCTCAACATATCATCAAATTTGCGGTAATCCGTAGCTGCGATCGCAATATCTTTATAAACTCCCCAATCTAACTCTTCTGTCTTAACCTTCAAATTCATTAGTAGCGAACCAAGCGCCGTCTCTAACTGTATTTTTGATAAATACATCTGGCGGTCTAACCAACTAGCATTGCTCGCCCTAACTAGAGTTTCTTTAATCAGCTTGGTGCTATTAAGTGTCAATTTAAGGTTTTTACTATCGATAGGATTTAAACAATTTTCCTTGCCGTAAATGTAGTTAATTTTTTTGATAATTTTTCTATATAATTGATGACTTTGCTGACCAAAATCTTCTCGCACCATTACCAGCAGCGTTACTATTTCCCCATACTTGCTGGGAATATCCTGCCACCGGCATTCCAATCCCGAAAAATCGGCTGTTGCAGAAATGCCCTTATTTTTAATACTGTAAATATTACCAGGCGCCGGATCTTTAATAAGTTCAGTAGCACGAGTTAAGCCGCCGCCACTAAAAACAGCTTGGCTGTAATTTTCTGAAACTTTAAACTTAGCTATTTTAACCGGATAATTAGCTGCCACAACTTGAACCGGGACGGCCCCAACTCGCAAATCCATGTCAAATTGAGTCTTAGCCATTTGTTGAGTGGCCAGCAAAGCAATCTTAGCAGCGGGTAAAAGCGATGGCCCCATTAAAAGAGAAGCGCCGTCGCCACCAAACACAAACGGAATCTCAGTTTTGCCGGCGATATTCAAAACAGCAACGATCGAACAAGCCCCCAATAAGTTAACTTCTTTGTATTTTCCCGCTTCAATCGCTTTTGTAGAACCGCGAATATCTGTGACAACAATGTACCAATCATCAGGTACGTCAACAAAATTACCCAGATCGGTAATCTTGATAAAATTGTTCAGTAAAGGTAATTGGGAATAGAAGTTTTCTGAATTCATGTTATCATTCTCCCGATTCGCGATTAAAATAAGTGAATCCTTTTAGCATTAGCGTTTGTAACCATTTGTGTCCCAATTACAGAAGCCCTCTCGTTCCCTCGCAGGGATTGCCGGCATTGTCGCACTCGCCACTCTAATTAGCAAAGTCTTTGGATTGGTGCGCCAAATTGCGATCGCCGCAGCCTTTGGAGTCGGTGTCGCCGTCGATGCCTACAACTACGCCTACGTCATCCCTGGTTTCTTATTTATTTTGCTCGGAGGGATTAACGGGCCATTTCACAGCGCCATAGTCAGTGTTTTAGCCCGCCGGGATAAAAAAGAAGCAGCACCCTTAGTCGAGACTATCACCACCTTAGTCGGCGGCTTGTTGCTGTTGGTGACGATCGCTTTAGTTATTTTTGCCGATCCGCTGATTGATTTGGTGGCACCGGGATTAAATAGAACAGCAGAAGGTTTACAAATTAAAGCAATTGCCGTCCAGCAATTTCGGATTATGGCGCCGATGGCATTACTTTCAGGCTTAATCGGCATTGGTTTCGGCACTCTCAACGCTGCCGATATGTACTGGCTTCCTTCGATTAGCCCTTTATTTTCTAGCGTTGCACTTGTCGGCGGTTTGGGGATTCTCGCAATGCAACTCGGAGACAAAATAACTCAGCCAGAATTCGCACTAATGGGCGGCTTAGTGTTAGCTTGGGGAACTTTAGCGGGCGCAGTTTTGCAGTGGTTGGTGCAACTGGTGGCGCAGTGGCGCGCCGGCTTGGGAACATTGCGTTTGCGGTTTAATTTTAAACGGCCGGGAGTGCAAGAAGTAATTAAGGTGATGGTTCCTGCGACCTTATCATCAGGAATGCTACAAATTAATGTTTATACTGACCTATTTTTCGCATCCTACATCCCTCAAGCTGCCTCTGCGATGGGTTACAGCGGCTTGTTAGTTATGACGCCTTTAGGCATTATTTCTAATGTAATTTTAGTGCCCTTTCTGCCGATATTTTCTCGCCTCACCGATCCGAGAGATTGGCCGGAATTAAAAGCTCGAATTCGTCAATCTTTAATTTTGACTGCCCTTACGATGCTGCCCCTGAGCGCTTTAATGGTAACGCTGGCTGAGCCGATCGTCCGCGTGGTTTACGAACGCTATGCTTTCGATCGAGAGGCCTCGGAGTTTGTCACGCCGATCTTGATGGCTTACAGTATTGGAATGTTTGTGTATTTGGGACGCGACGTTTTGGTACGGGTATTTTACGCTTTGGGAGACGGAGAAACCCCTTTTCGCATCAGTATTATCAATATCTTTTTAAACGGTCTTTTGGATTATTTGTTAGTAGGAGCCTTTGGCGCGCCCGGATTAGTTTTGGCGACGGTGGGAGTGAATCTTATTTCGATGATTATGCTTTTGTACTGTTTAAATAAAAAGCTGGGTGGCCTGCCTTGGGGGGAGTGGAGTTTGCCTTTTCTGGGGTTAACTTCTGGCAGTTCTCTAACTGCTTTCGTTACCTTGGCTACTCTGCAAGCGTGTCAAAGAGTTTTGGGTACTGAAGGTTTGGTAATTCAATTAGTGCAGTTGAGTGTGGCAAGTTTTGTAGGGTTAGGGGTTTTTGCCCTGTTTGTCAGTCAGATGAAGTTGCCGGAAGTTGATATGTTTGTCGATCGCATTCGCGGTCGTTTTCGCAAATAAACATCCGAAATTGGCTGCAGATTCCAGGAATCAACAAAAGTACGCGCGTGCGAAGCTATCCCGTAGGGAATCGCCCGTTGAGTAAAAAAAGACCATAAAGGGCGATCGTCCTTAAATCCAAATCAACACTCATCCGCGTCCATCCGCGTAAATCCGCCACCATCTGCGGTCAAAAATTCCAGAGTAATTAACAAAGGCGATGTCTAGATTCTCAAGATATCGTCAACCTTTATGCTGTCTGGCAAAATAGCCAATAAAATTCCGCTAAAACAAATAAACCCTCATACCCACAGCCTCTCTTGGATGCCTAAATTATGTCCTCATGGCAAAGATCCGACTTTTCCGACTTTAAGATCCGACTTTTCCGACTTTACAGAGGCAGGGGCCCGAAGCAACGATAGAGATAGAGATAGGGAAAGCCAACCCACGATGTCTAGATTGTAAAGATATCGTAAACCTGGATGTTGTGTTGGGAAGTGTTAAATAAAAGTATGCTATAAAAGATATGTCTGTGGTATGATACATTTAGGTTGCATCTCATGTTAAGGGAACCATTCCGCCACGAGGCCAGTGAACTCCCACTTCATATCAGGACTACCCCGATCAGGCTCTACTTTACTGGCTGCACTACTACGACAAAATCCCCGGTTTCATGGTGCTATGACATCCCCTCTTGGGGGCGCAAGCTGAGCGAATGTTCTCAGCCATGACCGAAGATAATGAGTTTTCCATATTTATTTCCCCTGAACAAAAACAGGCACAGCCTATTACCACCCGCCAACTGATCGAGAAGTGATCACCGACACCAATCGCCGGTGATGCAGCAAATTGTCATTAATTCTGGAACTATTTCCCGAAGCCAAAGTTATCTACTGTGTCAGAAACATCGCTTGAATTATGGACTGTATCGAGCTACTAATTCGCGGTAACGCCTTTGATGTTTCCAGGTTATTTAATCCTCCAGCGGAACGGGCTAACAATTTTACCGCCCGATTTATTTAAGCAAGAGAACTAATAAGCTGTTCGGCATTTAAAGGACTTGCGTAAGGTGCGTCAGCATCTAAGGTTTTCCGTTTCAGCGTAAGGGTTCGCGAATGACGCACCCTACTAGCCTCGTTACTGGTTTAAATGCTCCACAGCTTAAATTATTCAGTCCTCATAGCGAGCACTTAAGATTTGAGGCGGGGGTTTCAACCCCGGCCGGACTTGGATGTAAACAATATATAGATATTAAGGATGTCAGGAATTATGAACCTACCAATCGCGAACAAGCAACTTATTTTCGTTGACTCCTCTGTACAAGATTATCAAAGCCTGATCCAAGGCGCAGATGCTAACGCCAAAATAGTCATTTTAGATGACAAGCGTAGTGGCCTTGAACAAATTACCCACGCACTGGCGGGGGAAAGTGATATTGCGGCAGTTCACGTAGTTTCTCACGGTAGTTCCGGCACGCTAAATCTGGGTACAGATATATTTAATAAAGAACTGTTAGAAAAAAAACTCGAACACTTGCAACAGTGGGGAAAGGCTCTCTCTTCAAACGCCGATTTCCTTTTATATGGTTGCAATGTTGCAGCAGGCGCGATCGGACTTGCTTTCATTCATCGCATTGCCGAAATCACCCGCGCAAATGTCGCAGCTTCTAGCACAAAAATAGGGAACATCAGACTAGGAGGAAACTGGAACTTAGACGTACAAATCGGCAAAATAGCTGCTTGGCTACCATTCCAACCCGCAGCGCTATCAGCTTACAGTGGCGTGTTAGCTACCTATACCGTTCTGCCAGGAGATGTCTCAAATACGGGTTCCGGTTTGAATGGAGGATTACTTTGGGCAATTAACCAAGCTAATAGCACAGCAGCAAATGATATTATTAACCTAGCTTCCGGCAGTACCTACACCCTAACAGCTCTGAACAATACAACCGGAGGCAATAATGGTTTACCAGTAATTTTAGGTACCAGCACTGGTGGCACATTAACAATTACTGGCAATGGAGCCACAATTACACGCAGCGGAGCAGCACCCAGTTTCCGCATCTTCAATGTTAACTCCAGCGGTAACTTAACCCTAGATAATCTTACTGTTAGTAATGGTCTAACTTCAGCAGGCGGTTCTGCCGGGGGACTATACCTTAATAGCGGTGCTATAGCAACAATAAATAATAGCACGTTTAGCAACAATCAAGGTTTATCTGATGGAGGTGCAATTTTTAATGGCAGTGGTCAATTAACTATTAATAATAGCACTTTTACAGCTAATTCAGCGCAAGCAAGCGGCGCAGCTATTACTATGAGTGGTGGCACCGCAAACATCAGCAATTCAACATTTTCTGCTAATACCGCCAAAAATGATGGGGGAGCTATCATCACCTATAGCGGAGGAAATACCACGATTGTCAACTCAACAATTACAAATAATACGGCTGATAGTGATGCCAACAACACAGGGAACGGTGGTGGAGTTCTTAATGTAGGTGGAAGTGCAACGACAGTCAGAAATACCATTATTGCTGGAAACACTGATAGTTCTCCTACTACTAAAAACCCTGATGTAGCTGGTACATTCAGTGACGGGGGGGGGAATTTAATTGGTAATAATACAGGGAGCACCAGCTTTACAACGAGTACCAAAGTAGGCACAAGTGGAAGTCCCCTCAATCCTCTCTTAAATGCCCTAGCTAACAATGGTGGCCCTACTCAAACCCATTCTTTGCAAGCCGGTAGCCCAGCCCTTGATGCTGGTAATAACGCTAACGCCAGTAGTTTAACCTTAGATCAGCGCGGGACAGGTTACAGCCGAATCGTGAATAGTACAGTTGATATCGGTGCCTATGAAGATCAAACACCTGACACCACACCACCGACAGCCACCACTTTCACCCCCGCAGATAACGCCACCGGTGTTGCAGTTGCTGCTGATTTAGTCGTCACCTTGAGTGAAGC